>DAORCZ010000350.1:4633-7866 GCA_035345735.1 Pseudomonadota bacterium
GCGTGGTTGCTCATGTCCTTGATGGCCAGCCCGCGGTAGACATTGACCAGCGCCTTGTGTGGCTCCAGCGGGCCGAGGACGCTCTCGCCCGTCATGTTCAGCGCGAAGCTATCCGCTGTGCCTTTGGGGTCGTAGTGCTCAACGGGCAAGCCGTGCGGCAGGTAGAAAAATAGCAGGCGCAGGGGCCGTGGTCCGGGCGCCGCCGTCGCCAAGCGCGCCATGCGCAGCGCCAGCGGGGCTGCCAAGCCCAGCGATAGCGCCTGCAAAAACGTCCTTCGCTGCATCTCGCTTCTTCGCTTCATTACGTCCCCCCAAGCTCGGGGCGCGCGGTGGGCGCGCCGTTTTCGGCCAAGCGACTCCCAGCACGCCGTGCGGCGCGGTGGATTCCTGGCCCTCTCCAGTTCCTGCAAGCAAAGAGGAACGTCCGCTGCGGATCGGGTCAACGCCGGCCAAAAAAATTTCCGGCGCGCGATCTGGGGCGTGGACCGGCCATCCATACCCATCGCCTGACCGCGCCCGTTTCCCGAAGCAAAGCGCTTTGACGATGTCGTCGTAGCCTGACGCGGTCCCCTTCATGCCGGTAAGCCGGGGGCGTTGATCTCACCGGGGTACATATGTACCTTGATCACATGGTAACGAAGACACGCCCGCGTTCACCTGCGAAGTCTCCTTCCGCCACCATTCGCGTCGAGCGAGTGCAAACCGGAGTGCGAATCGAAAAGCGCCTGCTCAAGGTCCTCAAAGCGCTCGCCGACTACCACGATTTGTCGCTGGGGGACTTGATCGAAGGCATCGTGCTGCACGCCCTCGACGGCAAGGCGCCGTTCAGCAAGGAGTCCCTGCGGCGCATCGCGGATCTCAAGCGGGTGTTCCGGCTCGATCTCGACGCCACCGCTGCGCACCGCTTGGTCGAGGACAGCGCGCGTGGACGATAAGGCGTTCCTAGCGGCTTTTCTGCAGCGGCGCCTGCCGGCCTTTCATCACCGGGACCATGTGCGCCTGGCCTGGATCTATCTGCGGCAGGACGCCAGCCTGATCGGGCTTGATGCTTTCGTGCGCGCGCTGCAAGCCTTCGCCGCCGACGCTGGCCAGCCGGGCATCTATCACGAGACCATGACCTGGGCTTACCTCCTGCTTCTCCGCGAGCGCATGGCGCGCTGTCCGGGCACCGACTTCGCCACGTTCGCCGGGGAGAACCCCGATCTGCTGACCTGGAAACCCTCGGTCCTCGACCGCTACTACCGGGCCGAGACCTTGGCTTCCGACCTCGCGCGGAAGGTCTTCCTGCTGCCTGACCGTGGGCTGGACAGCGACGGCCATACACCCTAACTCGGCATCGCCGCAGGCGCGTCCCGGCCCGCTTTGGCGGGGGCTTGATCGGCTATGATGGCGCGGTGCGGGTCCGGCTCTGGCTGTGGCTGGTCGTCTTTGGCGCTCTGCTCAGCACTCGCGGCAGTGCCCAGGTTCGACCGGCTGGTGCTCAGGCTCCGCTGCACGTCGTGGTCCTCTTGCTCAGCGACGCCGATGCTGAGTTCTTGCTGCGCCTGCAAGGTCAGACGGCGGATCTCGACGTTGTACTCGAACCGCAGGCGCGCGACGGCCTAGGTCGCAGCAGTGCAGTCCGCCTGCGTCAGGCCGTAGAACTGGCCGGCACGCACAGTGCTGTCGTCTATCGCGAACCGCTGCCACGCGGCGGGCAACGGCTGCGACTCCTGCACCGCGGCCGTGTCTTCACCCGCGAAACCGTCGAGCACGAGGGAACCGCGAGCCAGGTCCTGCGCGCCTCGGCCAGCGTCGAGAGTGCAGCGGTCATCGTGCGCTCAGCCCTGCGTGCCATCCTGGCCGGCGAGTCGGTGGGCGATGGCGTCGAAGACGTGCTGCGCACGAGCGAGCAGCCCGCGCCGGCTGCGCTGTCGGTTGAGCCCACGCCGCGCGGACTCTTCGCGGCGCTGCAGTGGCAGCTCAACATCGACGGGGCAAGCCCACACGCAGCGCATGGCCTGGGCCTCTCGCTGGGCTTTGTGACGCCGCGCTGGTTTCTGCGGACGTCGCTCTTGCTGGGGATTCCCGGCCAGATCAGCGACGGTCAAAGCGTCCTTGCGCTGTCGCGGCATCAGCTCAGCCTGGCTGCCGCCTGGGTCGCGCTGGCCACGCCAAGGGTGCGGCTGCACCTGGCCTTCGCGGCCGAGCTTGGTGGCTACCTGCGATCGACACAAGACGTCGATCCCGCCTATGAGCCGACCCCGCCCGCGCTGCTCCCGGCGCTGTCCCTGACCCCGCAGCTGGGTATGTGGTTACGTCTGACCGAGCGACAGCCGCTGTTCGTCGAGCTGGCGTTGGGCGCCGGCCTGCTGCTCGCCCGACCGCGACTGGGCTATGCCGATGGAGCCACTTTTATAGAAGCGGTCACGCTCTGGCCGCTGCAGCCGATGCTGTCGCTGTCGCTGGTGTGGGTACGCCCCCCACAACGCGCCGTGTCGCCGGCCCCCGCGGCAGCGTCGACCGCAGCACCGACGGCAGTGTCGACGGTAGCACCCTCGCGCGATCTTAAGGCGCAAGCCGCGCGGGACGATTGACCCGATTGGACGCCTTGCCCCCTCTATTGAGATAGAGCCGTGAAGAGCAGCGTTGCCCCTGCCCCGATGCCTCAGGAAGCCGCCCCCGCCCTCGCCAGTGCGGTGGCCTCGGGCGCACCCGTGTCGGCGCCTGCCACCGTCGAGCCGGTCGATCCGCGGGTGGCGGCCGCGTTGGCTGGTGATCGCGCGGCGGCAAGCGCCCTTTTGCTGGAGCTTCTGCCGCGCATCCGCAACCTGATCCGCTACCTGTTGCGCGGCGATGAAGCCGTCGACGACATCGCACAAGAGGCGATGATCGCCATCCTGCGAGGTCTGCCCAGTTTTCGCGGCGAAGGCAGTCTGCGCGCCTGGGCCGATCGCATCGTTGCGCGCGTTGCCCTGGGCTGGGTGCGGCGCGACCGCCGACAGAGGAGCCTGGAGCGCGAGTCGGTGGGGCAGGGCGAGCCCCCTTCTGCCGTCGAGACCCCCGACCAGTACCTCGTGCGGCGGCAGGCCGTGGCGCGCCTGGATCGGCTGTCCTATGAGCAGCGCCATGCCCTGGTCTTGCATCATGTGGTCGGGCTCAGCGTGCCCGAGGTTGCCGCACAGCTGAGCGTCCCCATCGAGACCGTGCGCAGCCGCCTGCGCCTGGCGCAGAACAAGCTGCGGCAGCTTGAA
>DAORCZ010000351.1:0-7851 GCA_035345735.1 Pseudomonadota bacterium
CGTCCCGCCCGCCGGCGTCCCGCCCGCCGGCGTCCCGCCCGCCGCCCCGCCCGCCGTCAAGAGTGGATAAGCGCTATAGGATTCAGCTATCTGGAATCGAGCGCGATCATCCCGAGCGGAAGGCCGTCTGGGAGTGTATCGATAAGAGCCTAAACCGCGAAGACCGGTCGATATTAGCGAAAAGTTTCCCGCTAGAAGTTTGCTGGACATCCAAGCACGGTTGGAATGTCGTCACCGACGTCTGGATTCATAATGTACGAACCCGCGATGTATTGGAACCCTGCCTAAACAAGGCATCGGTTTTGCCGACCACCAGCAGCCTATGCTTTGTGGCAAAAGCTGAGGAGGAACGATAAGTTATGCCGGTTCAATCTACCCCCTTGTTCGACGGCTCTCTATCGCCAGTGCTCGTCCTGAAAACTCTTGCCCGCTGGCCGGCCCGGGCGGGCCTGATGCTGTCGCTGTGCTTGCTTTATGCCTGTGCAATACCGAGTAAAGTGCAGGTGAATCCGCCAGCCCTTCCTCCCGTCGTGTATGTTGATTCATCAAATGAACCAATTACTCTTGAGCAAGCGATTGTGCGAATTGAAAGACTGGAAAATACTTTAACCCTATTTGTCTGTGGGCCCCAGCTTAAAGTTCTAATTAACGAAGCCCGAGCGATGTGTGCAAACGAGGACGAAAGCGTCAAGGAAACAGGCAATAACCGAGGCGGCGAGAGGGCCGAGCCGATGTGCAACGACAAGAAGCTGAAGGTGCCGCTGGCGGTAGCCGAGCGTGAGCTTCTGGAAGCCGCACCGAACCCGCGGGCTGCACGTGGGGGAGCGGGCCGGGTGCGCGACATCGAACTTTCAGAGCAGAACATCGGCGGCAAGCTCATGGCGCTGCGCCATGAGGTCATCTATCTAAACGGTGACGGCACGCTGGCCAGCACCCGGATGCAGCGCCTGCGCGCCTTCGCGGAAGAAAAGCGGCTGCCCTTTACCCGCTTTCTGATCATCACTGATGGTGAGGGGGCCCCTAATCGGGCGGTGGCGGCCAAACAGCTATTGGAGAAGGTACTGGCCGAGCAGGCCAGCACTGAGCCAGCGATGCGTAGCGCGCCCATGTTTGAACCACCCTGGATCATTCCGATGCGGGTGCGGCTATTCGGCCCGGATCGACGCCAGCCGATGGAACCGAGGATTCCAGCCGTGTTCATTTTTCGCACCGACTGTCCTGAATAGCTCGCCTGTCACCAGCAAACCAAGATCTCGTTAACAACATAAATCCGTATGCCAGATCCTTGCCCGCCCGCCGGGCGAGGCCGCTGGGGGGGCCGAGTCGTGCTATAGCGGCGCCTCACACCGAGGGAGTCTGGTCATGAACACCACGTTTTGTCGTATCTGGGCGCTGTCTGGTCTCACGCTTGCCCTGGCCTGTCAGCCGGGCCCGGCGGTTGCTCCTGACGAGGGGGCGGGGATGGAGTCCGCGCTTCCGCTCAGCGCGCAGGCGGCGCTGATTCCGCGGATTACGGCGGTATCGCCGCCGCTGGCGTCCAACCTGGGCGGGGCCACCCTGACCCTGACCGGTCGCAACTTTCAGCCTGGCATACAGGTCCTGGTCGCTGGGCAGCCGGTGGCCTATACCTCGGTGCTCTCGTCGAGCCAGCTGCAGCTACAGCTGCCGCGCGGCGCCTATGCCACGGGAGCAGCGGCCGTCAAGGTGATGAATCCCGATGGCCGAGCGAGTGAGCGCAGCGATGTGCTGACGCTGTTCGCCGACAGCACGAGTCTGGCCGGGCTGCGTACGCCGGTGAGCTTGAGCAGCCTGAGCGGCGGCGGGCAGGTGGTGGGCGCGGCAGACTTCGACGGCGATGGTCTCGTTGATGTGCTGGGCCAGGACTACTCGCGGCTGTACCTCCTGCGGTCGTGCGGGCGGGGTTGCTTTGCCGAATCGCAGACGCTGGATGGGCTGGCGGGGGGGATGCCAGGCCTCGTCGAGATCGCCGATGTGACGGGCGATGGCAAGCCGGACGTGGTGAGCAGCACCGTGTTCGGCAGCGCGGTCCTGGTCTATCCGAACCGCGGCGATGGCACGCTCGGGACTCCCGTGCTCTCGACGCTGAGCGCGGTCTCGGGCTACTACGGGTCGACGGTCGCAGACGTCAACAAGGACGGTCGTGCAGACCTGCTCCTGGTGACGAGCACATTCGGCATGATGTCGCCGTACTCACTGTCGGTCTTCTTCGGCGGCACCGACGGCCGCTTCGCCAGCACCCCGGTCAGCACCGGGCTCAGCGAGGCTCCTCGGCTGCTGAGCCGCGACGTCAACGGCGATGGCCACGCCGACATCCTGACCTGGTCGTCAGCGCGGGGCGAGATCGGCGTCCTTGTCGGCAACAGCAGCGGCAGCTTCACGGCGGCGGGTACGGTCACCGTCGACAGCCCAACCCGTGAGCTGGCCGTGGCGGATCTGAACGGCGACGGCAAGCTGGATCTGGCCTCGCTGGGAGGCGACGGCAAGCTGTCGCTGCGGGTCGGGCGGGGCGATGGCAGCTTCAGCGGTACCGGGCTTCTGACGGTGGCCAGTGGGGCCCAGACGCTCGCCGTCGCGGATCTCACGGGCGACGGGAAGGTCGATGTCGTGGTCGGCAGTGACCGCAGCTACCCACCGGCCGGCGGCGCGCCGATTCCCGGCGGGGCGTGGCTCCTGCGCGGCAATGGTGATGCGACGCTGCAGCCCCCGCAGGAGGTCAGCCTGTTCCCGCTGTGGGGGGTGAATCGCTTGCGGGTCGTCGATGCCGATCGCGATGGCAAGTCGGATATCCTGGCATTTGGCGATTCCATGGTTCTGCCGATTTACGGCCGGGGCGGCGGTTTGTTCTTTGAGGACCGTCAGTTCCCCGCCGCGATTAATGCAGTAGCGACGCGGGATGTAAATGGCGATAGCAAGGGGGATATCATCGCCACGGCGGTCGCTGCGAATAAGGTCTACGTCGCCCTCAATAGCGGTGATGGCACGAGCGCTGCGCCGCGCGCCTTCGACACCGACAAGGGGCCGGCGGCGGTGGCGGTGGCCGATGTCAGCGGCGATGGCAAGGTGGACCTGATCGTCGCCAACTACGATGCGGGCACGGTCAGCGTGCTGCCCGGCAACGGCGATGGCAGCTTCCAGCCACAGCGCATCTTTCCGGTCGCCTACGGGGCCAATGCGCTGGTCATTGCCGACCTGAACAACGACACCCGGCCGGATATCGTGACGGCTAACTATGAATCAAACAACGTGTCTGTCCTGATTAATAGTGGGATGGGTGCGTTTGCCACCGCCAAGAACTATGCGACCTCGGCTGCTCCGGCGGCTTTGGTTGCGATCGATTTCAACAAAGATGGGCGGATGGATATCGTCACAGCAAATCCAGATAGCAACAACCTCAGCTATCTGCAGGGCAGCGCGGTGACGGCTGGGGCGCTGAATGCCGCGCGGCTGCTGACGACCGGACGCGGGCCGATCGCGCTCGCTGCGGCCGATGTCACCGGCGATGGCAACGCCGATCTGATCAGCGGGAACGCCGATAGCGGCGATGTCACCCTGCTGACCGGGCGCGGCGACGGCACGGTGGCGGCAAGCAGCGTGGTGGCCAGCCCGGGCCGCGTCGTTGACCTGGTGCTGGCCGATGTCACCGGCGACGGTCGCGCCGATCTGGTGGTGGCCACGGGCAGCCTCACCGGTGGCAGCACCGGACTTTTCTATGGCTTTGCCGGCGGGGTGTTTGCGCCATCGGCGCGCACCATCGGTTATGCCGGACCGCTGGCCATCGGCGATCTCACCGGCGATGGGCGTCGGGACTTACTGATCGCCCGCTTGAGCGGCCTGGTCATGCTGCACGAGAGTCGCGGGCTCTAGGGCGTAGCGCTCCCAATACTCGGCTAGCTCGGTGGGCAGGGGGCTCTGGAAGTCGAGGGGGACGCCCGTGAGGGGGTGGCTGAAGGCGAGGCGCGTGGCGTGCAGCGCCAGGCGCGGCGGGCGCAGCAGGGGCGGGGGCTGCGGGCTGCCGTGCTGGCGGTCGCCGAGGACGGGGTGGCCCAGGTGCTGGGCGTGGATACGGATCTGGTGCGTCCGGCCGGTCTCTAGGCGGCAGCGCACCAGGCTGACCCAGTCGCTGACCGGGCCCGAGGTGTGGCAGCGGGTCTCTTGTCGCTTGAGGTGGGTGGTGGCGGCGCGACCGGCAATCGGTAGGCGGACGGTGGTCTCGGCGAGCGCCAGCCGCCCGCGCAACAGGGCCAAGTATTCGCGGATCAGATCGTGGTGCTGAAACATCGTCGACAGCGCGCGATTGGCAGCCGGGGTGCGGGCGTAGACCAAGAGGCCGCTGGTGCCGAGGTCGAGGCGATGCACGACGAAGATCGGCTCGCCAAGCTGGGCCGCCAGCAGGGCGCGGGCGTTGCCGCGATCGCTCTCGGGCGTGGGGGCGCTGATCAGCGCGGCGGGCTTGTCGATCACCACTAGATCAGGATCGACATAGACAAGTTGGGGCGGCGGCAGCCGGTCGTCGTCCGCTTGCCGGGCGCGCAGGCCGGGGGTGGCGTTCGCGCGTTCGAGCACGCCGCCGATGTAGACCTCGACCTGCGTCCCGGCGCGCAGGGAGCGGCTGGCGACCTTGACCCGGGTGCGCTCGACGAACACGCCGCCCAGATCGAGCAGCAGCCGCGCGCGCCCGCGCGACAGGCCCGGCACGTTGGCGGCGAGCACGCGATCGAGTCGCTCGCCATCCTGCGCCGCCGGCACGACGAAGCGATGGCGAGTGGCCGTCGACTTGGAGGGATTCATGCCGCCGTGCTTAGCGCGAACCGGGCGGCGGACGCAAAGGCGATTGCGGCGCCGTGCTGCGTGGCCTGTCAGAAAGTCGGGGGCCCTGCCTTATTGGAAGAAGCAGACGAGCAAACGATGCGGCGTTCGCCCATGGATTGAACCCATGCAGTTAAGCCCAGATCCAGTGCCCGGCTATCGCGTGCTTCACGCCCTTGACCCCGATCAGCAGGGATCGGTCGCGGACTCGGTGCTCGCCGAGGATCCGGCCCGCGGCCAGCCCGTCGTCGTCAAGCGCCTGCACCCGCACTTGCAGCACCTGCCGCATTTCGCATCGGCGCTGCGCGGCGCGGCGCAGTGGGCACAGCAATCGGTGCCGCGATCGTCGTCAGGTCTGGTGCGCGTCCTGGCGCTGTCGGCCTCGGAGAGCAGTCTGTCGATCGTCACGGAGTACGTCGAGGGCTGCTCGCTGCGAGCGCTGGTCAGGAAACAGGCCCCCTCCCGTCGGCTGCCCCTGTCCTGTGTTTTGGGGTTGATCGATCAAATGATCGATCTATTGCTGAAAAATCAGGAACGCGGACTCGCTTTTCATGGATATTTGCACCCGGGAAATGTCCTTTTTTCGAATCAATTTGCACCCGATGGTCAGCGAATTGTCCTGCTTGATGATTGGTATATTGGGCGAACCGTTCAGTCTTATTGTCGCCAGCGTGTGATTGATAAGCGCAAAACATTGGCCGGAATGATGCTGTTGGGTGATTTGCGATTTTTGTCGCCAGAACAGTGCCAGGAATTGCCTGATATCACAAGCGCTGCTGATGTCTATGCGTTAGGTATGTTGATTTATAATTTGCTTTCCGGGCAGCATCCGTTTGAGTCGGCCGAGGCGCATGATCTGGACCTCGCCATCCAGCAGGTGCAGACCGTGCCCGAACCGCTGCAGCATCATGAGCCGAGCATCCCGCTTGAGCTTTCGCAGCTAGTCGATGAGACGCTGCGCAAGATCCCGGGCGAGCGTCCGACGCTGGCGGCACTGCGCGAGCGGCTGCGTGGCTGCCAGCAGGCCCTGCTGGCGAGCCGGCCGTTTCGGCTGGAGACTCCGCTTGGCTACAACGGAATCTGCCAGCAGCACGCCGGCCACGATGCCCAGGGCAATCCCTGTGTCATTGCCCGGACTCAGATCACGCGTTGCCAGGATCGGCACGAGCGAGTCCTTGATCGACTGGCGGCCAGTCTATATCTGCTAAATCAGTCTAATTTGAGTGGCTATCGCCGGGTGTTGCGCTATGAGCGCATGGCGCATGACGAGATGTTGCTCATTGCCGAAGCTCTGCCGGGTGGCAGCTTGGCTGATATGCTCGCAGCCCAAAATGACAGCCAGGATCCGGCGCGTATATCCAAGATCGTTTCGATTATACATCAGGTCGCGCGGCTATTACGCGATACCCACGAGCACAACTATGTCTATCTCGGCCTTCGCCCGAGCGGCATTTGGCTGGTGCCCGGCCCCGATGCCGTGCAGCCCTATCGCGTGGTCTTGCTGGAGTCCGAGACCTTCCGTCGCGGATTTTCGGGCGAGCGGACCATCAGCGGCAGCGATCGCCCAGAAGACCTGAGTCCGCAGACCACGCGCTATGTCGCCCCCGAACAGTATTACGGCGCTGCGACGCCGGCGGCCGACGCGTTCAGCCTGGGGGCCGTCTTGTTCGAGGCGCTGAACCTCCGGCCGCCCTTTGCCACCGCCGAGCTGACCGATCTACGCCGACGGGCCGAGCCGGAAGCGTCGCTGAAGCCGGCGCAGCACGATCCGTCCATCGATCCGGAGCTTGCGGCCCTCACCAACCAACTACTGAGCCCGCTGCCCCGCCTGCGTCCCACGCTGGCGGAGACGGAACAGCGCCTGCGGGCGATCGCTGATCGGTTGCGCCTGGCGCCGTCGGCTGCGCCCCCCGAGCGAGCAGCGCCGCACGCGACGCCCGCTGGCGAGAATCCGCGCGGCCAGCCCGCGACGCCGAACGCCCGTTCGACCTGGCCAGAGGCGGCCGCCCCGCCGCGGTCGACGCCGGGTCCGCTGGCCCGCGGCAGCACCGAGGATCTGCGCAGCGACGTCGGCGCGGGACCAGACCAGCGCTTTTCGGGCTACACCATCACTCGCTCGCTCGGTGAGGGCGGTCACTCAGAGGTGTTCCACGTCGTGGAGACCGCCAGCGGTCGCGAATTCGCGATCAAGGAGATGAGGCTGAACGCCCTGCGCAATGGCGCCGCCTTACAGCGATTTAACAATGAGCTGCGGTTTTCGCAGATGGTGCCGCATCCTGGGGTAATTAAGTGTCATCAAATCTGTCATCCAGGAGATGGATTCCCGTGGATGCGTATGGAGTATATCGCCGGTCGGACGCTTCGGGCCCGCATGGCCGAAAATCGACCGGTGACCCCGGATGAAGCACTGCAATACGCACGCTGGATTAGCACGGTCATGGTCGCGGTTCACGCCAAGCGCATTGTTCATCGTGATCTGAAACCAGAAAATATCATATTGACGCTGGATAAAGCCGACGAATATCCGATTCGGGTTATTGATTTTGGAATTGCGAAACAAGAGCAAGTGAATCAAACGGCAGTAGGCACGGTCATGGGAACATTGTGCTATATGCCGCCTGAGCAGTGTCGCGATGCCGGAATGGTGGATGCCAAAGCCGATGTGTTTGCGCTGGGTGCGATATTGTATGAGATGTTGTGTGGATGGCAAGCCCAGAAGGAAGTGGATGTCAGAGAATATATTTCTAATAAGAAATATGCGCCGATTCCCAGCTTGCCCGCCAGTCTGCCGCGCGAGATATCTCGCTATGTGATGCGGATGCTGGCCTATGAGCCGGCGCTGCGGCCGACGATGGAAGAGGCGGAGCGCACCCTGCGCAATCTGCACAAGCTGGCCATCCATGGCTACGGTGCCTGGCTCGTCGGTAGCCTGGCGTCGTACACCTCGGAACGGCTGCGCCAGAGCGCGCTGCCGCTGATCACCGGAACGCTGATGGTGAGCACGTTCGCATTCGGCGGCTATCT
>DAORCZ010000352.1:0-7802 GCA_035345735.1 Pseudomonadota bacterium
GCAGCAGGCGAAGTGGGCGCGGGCGACGGGGCCGGCGGCGCGTCCGGCGCCACCTCCTCTCGCGGCGGCTCGGCAGCAGCGACGAGAAAGATGAGCAAAAAAGCGCTCCCGAGCGATCGCCAGAGCACTTGCGCGGCCGGCGAAAAGAGCGATTTCGCGGTGAATTTGAAAACGATTTTCATTTTCTTCAACAGCAGGATTAGATGAATTGGTCGCCTCTGTCAAGAACCGCGCGGCGGACGTTGACAGACAGATCGCAGACGACGATCATTGCTCGCCATGCTCGACGCAAAAATCCTACGCGAACGCCCGGAAGAGGTCCTTCACACCTACCGCCAGCGGCTCTTCGACGAAGCTGCCGCGGCCACTGCCCAAGCAGTGCTTGAGCTCGACACCCGCCGCCGCCAGCTCCTTGCTGCCGCAGACGAGCTCAAGGCCAGGCGCAATACCGCTTCGCAGGCCATCGGGCGTGAAAAAGACGAAGCCAAGCGCGCCGCCGCCATCAAAGAGATGGAAGGGGTCAAGGCCGAGATCGCCGCGCTCGATGAGAAGCTAGTGACCATCGAGGCCGACTTCGAGCGCCTGATGCTGCTCCTGCCCAACCTGCCGGCGAGCAATGTTCCGACGGGCAAGAGCGACGCCGAGAACACCGTCAGCCGTGAGCATGGCGAGCGCCGAAGCTTCGACTTCGCCCCCAAGCCGCACTGGGAGATCGGCGAGGGTCTCGGCATCCTTGACTTCGAGCGCGGCGTGAAGATCTCGGGCACGCGCTTTTATGTCCTCAAGGGCGCCGGAGCCCGTCTGCAGCGCGCGCTCATCGCCTGGATGATCGATGTCCACGTCGAGCAGGGCTACACCGAGATCTACCCGCCGTACATGGTCAAGCAGGCCTGCCTGTTTGGCACGGCGCAGCTTCCGAAGTTCGGCGACAACCTGTACCGCGACGCCGAGGAAGACTTCTACTTCATCCCGACGGCGGAAGTGCCGGTCACCAACCTCTACCGCGACGAGATCCTCGATGCCGAGTCGCTGCCCGTGAAGCACGTGGCGTTTTCCGCCTGCTTCCGGCGCGAGAAGATGGCGGCCGGTCGCGACACGCGCGGCATGAAGCGCGGCCATCAGTTCGACAAGGTCGAGATGGTGAAGTTCGTGCGGCCAGAAGAGTCGAGCGCCGCGCTGCAGCAGCTCCTCGGCGACGCCGAGGCGATCCTCAAGGGTCTGGAGCTGCCGTATCGGGTGGTGCAGATGTGCACGGGCGATCTGTCGTTCGCCGCCTGCGAGAAATATGACCTGGAGGTCTGGGCACCCGGCTGCAACGAGTGGCTGGAAGTGTCGTCGTGCAGCAACTTCGGCGACTTCCAGGCTCGACGGGCGCAGATCCGCTTCAAGAGCAGCAAGGACAAGAAGGACAAGCCGCGCCACGTCCACACCCTCAATGGCTCGGGCTTGGCGCTGCCGCGCACGGTGATCGCGGTGCTTGAGACCTATCAGCAGGCCGATGGCAGCGTCCGCGTGCCGAAGGTGCTGCAGCCCTATATGGGCGGCGCGCAGGTGATCACCGCGACGGGAAAGACCGCCGCCTAAGCAAAAGATCGGATCCGCTCAAGCGGGGTCCGGAGATTTGCGTGGGGTTACGCCGGGGGGGCGTCGCCCGTCGGCTCGGGGAGCTCGATGACGTCGACGTGGATGATGTCGGCGCGCTCGCGGATTTCGCTCAGCAGCTCGGCGTTGGGGCGGGTGCCGAGGCGGATGCGAGCGCAGGCGGCGCGAGCTCCGTCGAAGATGGTGTTGTGCATGGCTTCGACGTTGATGTTGTGACGCCGCACGGCGCCCAGCACTTCCGCCAGCACGCCGACGCGATCGAAGTGACGGATGATGAGCTCAGCGCGGGCCGGGGTGCGGCTGGGGAGCAGGACGTTGACGCAGTTGGGGACCTCGCCGCTCTGCACGAAGGCGCTGACGATGCGCAGCGTCTCGTCGGCGATTGCGGTCTGCGCCTGCTCGGTCGAAGCGCCGATGTGGTGCGTGCCGTAGACGCCCGGCAGGCTGACGATGTCGTCCGCGAAGGTCCCCTCGGCCTTGTCCGGCTCGCGATCGAAGACGTCGAGGGCGACGCGCAGGCCCTTTTCAGCGATGGCGCTGCGCAGCGCCGCAGTATCGATGACCTCGGCGCGAGCCGCGTTGATCAGCAGGGCCCCCCGCCGCAGCGACGACAGCGCCTTCGCATCAAGCAGGCCGTGCGTCTCTTTGGCGTAGGCGACATGCACAGTCAGCGCGTCGCAGTCGGCACACAGAGCCGCCACACTGTCGGCCCGCGACACTCCCAGCGCGCGGGCGCGCTCCGTCGAGAGCGAGCGCGACCAGGCGATCACATTCATGCCAAAAGCGCGGGCCCGACTGATCACCGCCTGGCCAATCGCGCCGACGCCGAGCACGCCGAGCGTTCGTCCATAAAGACCCGCGGCGCGACCGTATTCTTTCTTGTTCCAGCGTCCGGCCCGCAGGTCGGCCACTTGATCGGGGATGC
Organism: Pseudomonadota bacterium; assembly: GCA_035345735.1. Lineage (GTDB taxonomy): Bacteria > Myxococcota_A > Polyangia > Palsa-1104 > JAEUJZ01 > JAEUJZ01. Next base: position 2,528 of record DAORCZ010000352.1, read on the forward strand.
GGCGATCGAGCGCGACCAGCAAGCCCAGGGTCAGCTCAGCGACCGCGATCGCGTTCTGACCGGGACAGTTGGCGACGAAGACACCGGCTCGACTGGCCGCCTCGATGGCGATGGTATTGACGCCCGCCCCGGCGCGGACGATGAGACTCAGCGCGCGGGCCGCCTCGATCGCCGCGGCGCTGACCTGCTTGCTGCGCACCACCAGGATGTGGGTCGTTGCGATGACCTTGGGCAGCTCGCTGGCGGCGATGTTCGGCTGATAGTCGACAGACAACCCCAGCCGACGAAAGCCGTCGAGGTGGGCTTCGCTGAAGGCGTCTGCGACGAGCAGCCGCACGGCCTAGCCCCAGCCCAGGCGCTTCGAGATGATCTCTTTCATGATCTCGCTGGTGCCGCCGCCGATGGTGATCAGGCGAATATCGCGGTAGTAGCGCGACACCGGGAACTCTTCGGCGTAGCCAAAGCCACCGTGCGCTTGCAGGCAGCGATCGGCGACCTTGCAGGCCACTTCACCGGCGAAGAGCTTGGCCATGGTGATCTCTTTCACCGCCTCTTCCTTGCGGTTAAACAGGTCGGTGGCGCGATAGCCTAGCCAGCGCGCGGCCTCGATCTGTGTCGCCAGCTCGGCGAAGGTGTGGCGCCACACCTGGAACTTGAGGATCGGCCGACCGAAGGCCTGACGCTCGCTGGTGTAGCGCACGGTCTCGTCGAGCACCTGCTGCGCGCCAGCGACGGCACCCAAGGCCGCGACCAGCCGCTCGCCCTGGAAGTTCATCATGATGTAGTAGAAGCCGGCGTTCTCTTCGCCGAGCAGGTAGCGCACGGGGATGCGGCAGTCTTCGAACGACAGCTCGGCGGTGTCCGAGGCGTGGTTGCCGATCTTTTTGATCTTGCGCGTGACCTTGAAGCCTTTGACGTCGGTGGGGAAGAGCACAAGCGAGATGCCGCCGTAGCCCGAGCCCTCGGCGCCGGTGCGCACCGCCAGGGTGATGAAGTCGGCGCGGGTGCCGTTGGTGATCCAGCACTTGGCGCCGTTGATGACATATTCGTCGCCAACTCGGCGGGCGGTAGTGCTGATGGATGCGACATCGCTGCCGTGGTTCGGCTCGCTGACGCCGAGCGAGGCGATCTTTTCGCCACGCAGGGCCGGCAGCAGGAACTCTTCCTTCTGCTCGCGCGTGCCCAGCTCGCCGATGATCGGCGTCGCCATGTCGCTCTGGACGAGCAGGCTCATCGCCAGGCCGGCGCAGCGACCGTGCACCAGCGCCTCGGCCCAGGCCGCGCTGTACCAGAAGTCGCCCTTGTCGCCGCCGGCTCCCCCTAGCTCCTCGGGGTAGTGCGCGCCCAGGAAGCCCAGCTCGCCACAGCGCTTGAAGATCTCGCGCGGGAAGAGCTCGGCTTTTTCCCACTCGTCGACGTGCGGCACGACTTCTTTTTCTAGAAAGGTCCGTACCGAGCGGCGGAAGATCTCGTGTTCCTCGCGAAAGAAGGTCATCAGCATAGGCGCATCAAAGCAAGCTTCGCTCCTCGGGGTCAACAGTTCGGTCATGACCCCAGGAGGTCCTAAGCAGAGCCCGGGGTGGGGTGCGGATAACGCCGGTATTCGGCTGTCCCACAGCCAGAATAAGTTGTGAAAAATTTGTCATTTAGATTCCTTTTATTGGTCGGACAGAAAGGGCGTCCTGATATTCTGGCTGCCGGACTTGTCTGATGTTTGCTCTGCATAGGGGTCGTAAGTTGCGAGTCTGCAAGGTCTTTGAGGCCGCTGGTCGGGCCTCTGTTGAGACATGCAGCGCGGCGAGAGCAGCCACTGTCGCGGGCGAGTGCCAAGTCCACCGAGGGGGGAAGACGCCATGACGTTGCTGCTCGCGATGTCGCTGTTGTCCGCAATCAAGTCGGGTAACGCGTCGCGTTATGGGTACGCCGGTGATCCCTACGACAACGTGGGGACGTTTGCTTGCCGGGGGCGGCTGGAACAGCGCTACGGCAGCAAAGCCTTCGCCTATATGCGCAACCGCGGTGTGGCCCATCGCACGCTGCCTTGTGGGGCTCGCATCGGTATCTGCCTGCCGCGCACCGGGCTGTGCACGACGGCGTTTGTCGTCGATCGCGGACCGTGGGGGACGCTGAACCGCAACGGCGAGTGGCACGTCCGAACCGGCCACGTACCGTCGGGCGAGCACTATCGCGGCGAGCTTGATCTCCTGCCGGGCACCTATACCAGCCTGGGCCTTGTGGGCATCGAGAAGGTGCTGCTGTGGCAGATTGCCGAGGGCGGCGCGCAGTCGCCTGACGTCCCCAGCGCCCCGCCGATCTATCCGCCGCTGCGGCCCGCCGATCCGGCTCGCCGCCTGTCCTATAACCCGGTGCGCGTCGCCACCCTGGTCGATGCGGCCGGGTTCCCGCCGCTGCGCCTGGCGGATCCGCCGGCTAGCGAGCCCTACCGTCCGCTCTTCGTTGCGCTCGATCCGCCCCGCTACGCGCCGTACCCACCGATCCGCTAACCGACGCTGGGCTCGACTTCCGACCCGCCTGCCGGGCGCGCTCCCCGAACAATGAAGTTTGCCTCTTGCCGGGGGCTTGCGGTTTACTGGCCGTTTCCCACTTAACCAGTAACCAGGCCCCCTCATGAGCTCGCTCTCGTACAACCCCGTCGACACCATCCGTCGCAAGCGCGATGGCAAGGTGCTGCCCGGCGACGACATCGCGGCCTTCATCGCCGACTACTGTCGTGGCGCCATTCCGGACTACCAGGCTTCAGCGCTGCTGATGGCCATCTACTTCTCAGGCCTGGCCGAGAGCGAGCTGGTCGCGCTCACCGAGGCGATGCTGCACTCCGGCGAGGTGCTGGATCTATCCGATGTGCCGGGGGTCAAAGTCGACAAACACTCGACGGGCGGCGTTGGTGACAAGGTCTCTTTGCACCTGGCGCCGACGGTTGCGGCCTGCGGGGTGCGGGTGCCGATGATCTCGGGACGCGGGCTCGGCCACTCGGGCGGGACGCTCGACAAGCTGGAGTCGATCCCCGGCTTCACCACCGGTCTTTCGACCGAAGAGTTTCGCACCGTGCTGCGTCGCACCGGCCTTTCGCTGATCGGCCAGACCGAGACCCTGGTGCCAGCCGATAAGCTGCTCTACGCGCTGCGCGATGTCACGGCCACCGTCGAGTCGATCCCGCTTATCGCCGCGTCGATCATGAGCAAGAAGCTGGCTGAGGGCATCGATGGCCTGGTGCTGGACGTCAAGGTGGGCAGCGGCGCCTTCATGAAGACGCGCGAGTCGGCCGCGCAGCTAGCCGCCACCCTGGTGGCGATTGGTCGTCGGGCCGGCAAGAAGGTGACGGCGTTTTTGACCGATATGGATCAGCCGCTGGGTCGCTATGTCGGTAACGCCGCCGAGGTCAACGAGTCGCTGGCTGTGCTGCGCGGTGAGGGGCCGGCCGATCTGACGGAGCTAAACCGCGTGCTCGGCGCCGAGATGCTGCGCCTGGCGGGGATCGGCGACAGCGAGGCCGATGCCCTGGCCCGCGTCGACCAAGCCGTGCAGAGCGGCGAGGCCCTGGCGCGGCTGCAGCGCTGCGCGGCAATGCAAGGGGCGCTGATCGATCTGCGGGATCCCAACGAGCCCTGGCTGTTTGACAACCTGCACAGCGGCGCGCTGACCGTGCCCGCACCCAGCAGCGGCTACGTGCAGCGCATCGATGCCGAAGCCGTCGGGTTCGCCGGGGTGGCGCTGCGTGCCGGACGCGAGCGCAAAGAAGACGCCATTGATCCGGCGGCCTACATCTATCTCGATCGCAAGGTCGGCGAGCCGGTGCAGGCGGGACAGCCGCTGTGCCACTTCGCCGGGGCGGCCAGCCTCGCTCCGGAGCGAATCGAGCGAGCCCGCGCGCTTCTGGCCGATGCCTACGTCGTCGGAACGGAGCCGGCAAGTCCGCGCCCGCTGATCTTGGAGGTGCTGCGATGAGGTCAGAGAACCACACCACCACCGCCACCACGCCCGTCGGCGAGGCCGTGCATGCCGCGGCCGGACGGATTCGCGATTTTATGGGCGCATCGGCGCGTCCGCGGGTGGCCCTCATCCTCGGCTCGGGCCTGGGCGACTATGCCGAGCGGCTGACCGACGCGCGCAGCTTGGCCTACGACGAGATCGGCTTTCCCGCCTCGGGCGTGATCGGCCACAAGGGGCGCTTGGTCTATGGCCGCGCGCCGGGTAGCTCGCTGGAAGTGCTGGCCATGCAGGGTCGCGTGCACGCCTACGAGGGGCACAGCCTGCAGACCGTCGTGCTGCCGGTGCGGGCCCTGGTGCGGGCGGGCTGCGAGATCATCCTTTTGACCAACGCCGCCGGAGCGATCGCGCCGGGCCTGCTACCGGGACAGCTAGTGCTCCTGCGCGACCACCTGAACCTGCTTGGCGACTCGCCGCTGCGCGGGCACAACGATGCCAGCTTGGGAGTGCGCTTTCCCGACATGACCGCGGTCTACGATCGCGGGCTGCGCGCCCTGGCCGAGCGGGTGGCCTCCGCGAGCAAGCTGCTGTTGCCAAGTGGCGTCTACGCCGGCTGCCTGGGGCCGCAGTACGAGACGCCCGCCGAGATCCGTATGCTGCGCAGCCTGGGCGCTGACCTCGTCGGGATGTCGACGGTGCCCGAGGCGATCGCGGCGCGGCACATGGGGGCCAAGGTCCTGGGCATCAGCTGTGTGACCAACTTGGCGGCCGGCATCAGCGCGCAGCCCCTATCGCACGATGAAGTCACCGAGACTGCGGCCCATGCCCGCGCCGACTTCATCCGTCTGCTCGATGGCATCCTCTCTGAGATCGCGGCCGAGCAGCGAGTTGCCGAGGGAGGAACCGACCATGTCTGAGTCGAGTCCGACGCCCAGCTCTCCTGGCACCACCCTCACACCCGAGCTGGCCGAGCTGGTTTCGAGCGCGGTCGCGGCGCGTGCCCGAGCCTACGCTCCCTACTCGCAGTTTTTGGTCGGGGCGGCTGTGCGGGCGGCCGACGGGCGCGTGTTTACCGGCGCCAATGTCGAGAATGCCTCGTACGGCCTGTCGATCTGCGCCGAGCGCAGCGCCGTGGTCAGCGCCATCAACACCGGGGTGCGCGAGCTTTCTGCCATCGCCGTGTGCACCGAGCTCTCGCCGCCGGCCGCTCCCTGCGGCATGTGTCGCCAGACGCTCGCCGAGTTTGCCAGCGACTGTCCCGTCGTCCTTTGTGGGCCGCACGGCCTTTCGGGCGAGGTGCGGGTCATGCGTCTGCGCGAGCTCTTGC
>DAORCZ010000353.1:0-7792 GCA_035345735.1 Pseudomonadota bacterium
CGCGAAAGCGGCTCGCGAAAGCGGCTCGCAAAAGCGGCTCGCGAAAGCGGCTCGCGAAAGCGGCTCGCAAAAACGGCTCGCAAAAGCGGCGTGTAGCGCTTGCGGCTGAGGTGGGCGCTTCGAATACAGATATTCAGGGGAGCGGCTACTTCTTGCAGGTCTCTTCAATCAAGAGCAAGGCGCGGTGGATTCGTTCGCCATAGCGCCAGCTGTGGAGCTCCTGCTCGACGGCAGAGAGCAGACTCTCCAGGCGGCAGCGGTTGGCCTTGGCGAGTCTGCATGCGACTTTGTTGCCGTCGTGATCGATCACCGTGACGACCCATGACGCGGTTGGGCGGTGCAATCAGCCATGGCGGCGGCGCACGAGGCATGGACCTGGACCTGGCCGTGTCAGAACCTGGGCCAACGCTGCGTAGGTGATGGGAAGGCCAACTAGTCGGGCCAGGCTCGCAGTAGACTCCGCCCATGAGCGATCAGAATCAGCTCCGCCAGCGACTGCAAAAGGAACTGCGCAGCGATGCGGATCTGAACGCTTTCTGCTCGGATTTTTTGCCTGATGTGCGCAGGCGATTTTCCGAAGGGATGGATCGAAAGCAGAAGGAAACCCTGATCCTCGAACTGGCCGAGCCCGCCCTGATCGTAAGTTCTCTGGACCAGTACAAAACGGGATCGCCGCCGTCGCCGCCCGTGTCCTCGCCCCGCGTCTCGATCGGTCGTCTGCCCACCAGCGTCGCCAATCCCGTTGGTCGCATCGTCGAGCGGCAGGTGCTGCAGCAGGCCTGGGAGGGACCGACGCGGCGGCACGTGGTCTCGGTCGTGGCGCTGGGCGGACAGGGCAAGACGACGCTGGTCGTGAACTGGCTGGTCGGCTTGGCCGCCGCGCGATTTCCTGGGGCCGGGCGGGTGTTTGCCTGGTCGTTCTACAGCCAAGGGGCCAGCGACGATCGCGCAGCGTCCGCCGATGAATTTGTCGCCGCGGCGCTGAAGTTCTTTGGTGACCCTGACCCGACCCGCGGCAGTCCGTTTGACAAGGTCGATCGCCTGCGCGACCTGCTACGCCGCGAGCGCAACCTGCTGATCCTCGACGGGCTAGAGCCGCTGCAGCATCCCCCCGGGGCGCCGCAGGGCGAGGGCACGCTGAAAGACAAGCCGCTGGCTTCGCTGCTGCGCGATCTGGCGCTGCAGAGTCCAGGTCTGACCGTGATCACGTCGCGCAGCAAGCTGACCGACCTGGCCGCGTTCGAAGGTGGGACCGCCCAGACCATCGACCTCGGCCCCCTGTCCGAGCCCGAGGGCACCCAGCTTCTGCGCTCCTTTTCCGTCCGCGGCAGCGACGAAGATCTAGCCGCTGCCGTGCGCGACTTCGCTGGCCACCCCCTGGCCCTGACCCTGCTTGGCAGCCTGCTGCGTGATGCATTCGGCGGTGATGTCCAAAAGCGCAGCCAGGTCGGTCCCCTGTCGCACGATGACGAAATCGGCGGTCCGGCCCGCCGCGTCATGGCCGCCTACGATCGCTGGTTCGGCCCCGGCCCCGAACAAGCCATGCTGCGCCTGCTCGGCCTGTTCGATCGCCCCGCCCCCCGGCCAGCGCTGACCACGCTGCGATCCGAACCCCCCGTCCCCGGCCTGAATGCCCCGCTGGTCGCGCTTTCGGGCCCGGGCGAGTCCCGCGTGATCGAGCGCCTGCGCCGCGCCGGCCTGATCGCCGCCCGCGACCAGAGCACCTCTGACAGCCTCGACACCCACCCGCTAGTGCGCGAGTACTTCGGCGAGTGCCTGAAGCAAGAAAACGAAGCAGCTTGGAAAGAAGGCCACGCCCGGCTGTACGCCTGGTACGCCGCATCGACCAAGAACCAGCCGGACACGGCGGAAGAGATGGCGCCCCTGTACGCCGCCGTGTATCACGGCTGCCGTGCCGGTCGGCATCAGGAGGTGTTCGATGGGGTATATCGGCGCCGCATCCATCGCTGGAACGAGCACTACTCGACGAGCAAGCTGGGCGCATATGGAGCGGAGCTGTCGGCGCTGTCTGGCTTCTTCACGACCCCCTGGACCCAGCCAGTCCCCGGCCTGCGCGAGCGGGACCGCGCCTTGGTGCTGAACATAGCCGGCTTCGACCTTAGAGCACAGGGTCGGCTGGAGGAAGCCATTGCGCCTATGCGTGCGGGCTTGGAAGCCGATCGGGCCCGGCAGGACTGGAAGAACGCCGCCAGGTCCGCCTTGAACCTAAGCGAGCTTCAGCTTGGGCTAGGCCAGGTGCGCGAGGCGACGGCGATGGCCCGGCAAGCCGTCGAGCTGGCCGACCGCAGCGGTGATGCGTTTGAGCGATTAGCGACCCGCACCGAATTAGCTGCCGCGCTCCACCAGGCAGGCCAGCGGGAGGAAGCGCAGCGTCTGTACATCGAGGCTGAGGCGATGCAGCGGGAAGTTGATCCCGAGGAGCCATTCCTCTACTCGCTGCAAGGCTACCGATACTGCGATCTTCTGCTGGACCAGGGGGCCAGCGAGCCGGTGCTACAGCGAGCCGAAAAAACGCTGACAGTAGCACGACGGAACAACTGGCTGCTCGACATCGGACTCGACCACCTATCGCTGGGCCGCGCTCACGCCGCGCGTGCTGCCGCTGGTCATCGAGCCTCAGCCGGCCCGGCCCACGAGCAGCTGGACCAAACCGTTGCCCGCCTGCGCGAAGCGGGCGATCAACAGTACCTTCTGCCTGGCCTGCTGCACCGCGCCGCATGGTTCCGGCAGACGCGGGACGAGGCATCTGCACTCCGTGACTTGGAGGAAGGGCTGCTGCTGGCGCAGCGCGGGCACATGCGGCTGCACGAGTGCGATTTTCATCTAGAGCGCGCCCGTCTGTTCCAGGCGCAGAAGAAGTCTCGCGAAGCCAAAGAGGCACTGCGCCAAGCGCGGGAGCTGGTGGACAAGACGGGGTATGAGCGGCGGCGGGCCGAGGTCGAGCGACTGACGCGGGAGCTGGGGGAGCGGTAGCGGCTCAAGCTGGATTGTCGTCTACGCCTCCTCGAAATTCTGTGTCCCTCTGCCTTTGGTAAGTAGTGTTATGCTTCCTTTTGAGTAACTCTGAGTACTGGAGTGCCCCATGCCGCCTGATCCCGACGAGGGGATGTGTAGGGTTACCCCCGAGGCAGCGCCGCTCTGCGAGATGCCCAGCCCATTTCCCGTTGGGCCGATGATGAGCCAGCCTTCGCCGGCACTTGCCCCGTCGGCGGCTTCGCAGAGCAACTACAGCCCTGCCTACCCGACGGCGGGCGATTTGAACTACACGCCGGCGGCTCCTCCAGCGCTGAATTTCACGCCGGGCGCGCCGCTGTGGAGTCCTTTTTCTGGGATGTATGAAGACGGGCCGCAGTGCAGTCTGCCGCTGGGCCAGGACGGGGCCGGAGCCAAGCCCGAGGCTGCGCCAGCGCCTCCGGCGATCGGGCTCGACAGCTACAAGGTGGTCCCGGATGACTTTGTTGGGCCACTGCCACCGGGGACGATTCGGCAGTCGCAGTACGACGACCTGAAGGGGTTCGACTTTGACAAGTTCAACGTCGTCGGCAACGACTTCGTCGGGCCGCTGGCCAACGACCAGATGACGCAGCAGCAGTTCCAGCAGTTGACCAGCGCATGGCTCAACGTGCGCGATGGCAACGGCATGAAGATCAGCGGGAACGCTGCGGATCAGCTGGCCTTCAAGAAGATGCTGCGCGCCAGCCTGGGAGACTCGCCGACGATGCGGGGCCTGGTCTCTGATATCGGCAATGACACTGACCTCGCGCACCGCATCCAGGCCAACGTCGGACGCAGCCAGGCCGACACTTTTGTGGACATGTTTAGCAACGACAACATCGACCTCACGGATATTGAGCAGTTTCCGGTGGCTCCCGATGCGACCAGCCGGAACGAGATGACGCGAGGCGAGCAGCTGGTTCATATCCTGGCGGAGCGACGGAGTGCGGTGACCAGCGCCGACCCCAGCGACTTTGATGCAGCGCACGGCGAGGCCACGCGTCTGCACAACCAATATCGTGCTGAGCGGGGCCAAGCGGCCGAGCTAGACTGCACCGGCGCCCCCAACCCCGACGGCACAACCACCGTCACCACGCGCTACGCCGATGGGACGCAGCAGCAGCTAGAGCTGGATCGGAAGATTGATATCGCCCGCATGAAGAAACCCATCAATCCGCAGCCTGCGAAGCCATAGTCCCATGCGCAAAATCGGAATCGTCTTTTCGTCGTTACTCCTCGTCGAAGGCGCTTGCAGCGCGGGGCGACCAGAGGGGGGCGAGCGAGCCGCGAGGGCCGCCATGAAACTCGATGCAGCATTCCTAAAAAAGCTAGAGCAGGCAGAGGTCGTCTTCGTCGGGCGACCGACCGCCATCGAGCCATCCCCCGGTGTGTGGAGTGGCCGCGCGGTCTTCAGCCAGCGAGTGGTCTATCGCGTCCTCCGCACCCTCAAGGGCACCGTCCCCGGCGGACAGGCTGGGGTCGCTGTGCTGCATCCGCTGGTGGCGGGCAGCAAGACCGCGGACCCCAGTGAGCCCAAGCTGAACGCACAGCTCTTCCGCACCGACCAAGACCTGATCCTCTTAGCGCGGCTGCGGGATGGCAAGCTCGTGGCGGTCGATGAGAACTGGTCCGCCTCCGTCGCCAGCGAAGAGCGCGAGGCCGCAGTCAAACAACAGCTATCGACACCACCCGCCAAGTAGATGCTTCATCGCCCACTGGCTAGACGAGGTGGCTTGCCGTCTCCACCGCGCGCGCACCAACCCTGTTCTTCACAGCACCCCGGCTTTTGTTTCTTCGTCATCGCGTAGACGTGGCACGTTGCGCGTGTGTCCGGCCCGCACGAGATCAACATCAGGTCAGCGACGCATCACCGATAGATGAACGAGTACCAGCGCTGCTCGAAGTTCCGCTCCTCGTACAGGTCGGGGTACAGAGCGCGCAGCAGGGCGCGCACCGCTTCGGTCTGCGAGCGATCGCCCAGGCCATAGACTTGTTCTTTGTGGCCGCGCTGCTGCAAGCGGAGCTCGTTCGCGGTCAGGCAGCGGCGCAGCTCGATGAAGGCCAGATCCTCAACGGGATAGCGTTGCCAGGAGGCGTCGCCGGGATCTTCGATGATCCGCGCAGCGTCCCAGTCCGCGGGACGTGCATACGGATCACCGGGCAGATCGATTCCGGTGGCACCGCTGACTCCGGCGTAGAAACCCCCTTTGAGCGAAAGGCCCATGCCCAGCGGTCGTGCTAGAAGCATCTCGCGTCCGAGAAGCAGCTCCCAGTTCTTCAGACCCCCATTTGAAAATAGGGGGCCGATGCTGCCGAGCACGCGCCAGGTGGCGGGACATGGGGACTCGGGCGGACTCTCTGGAGCCATCGACATCCTCGCTGCTGCTCTTCATAGCAGGTCCCGCCTCTTCGTTGGGCATCTCGCGCCCGCTCCCTGGCTGGATCACGCACTCGCTACAGCTTCATCTTCTCCACATCCGCTGCCAGTGCGTTCGGCGTCAGGTGCGCGTAGACCAAGCTCATCGCAAGCGACGAGTGGCCGAGCATGTCTTTCAGCGCCAGTACGCTTCCGCCTTGTTCTGCGAAGATCGACGCAAAAGTGTGGCGCAGGCCGTGCCAGCCGCGCGACAGAGGCTTGCAGCCGGCATCGCGCAACAAGCGCGCGAGACTCACGCGACAGCTGGCGCCGGTCGGAACCACCTTGCCGCGATGGGTCAACAAGGTTGACCAATCATTCAGATCCGGCAGCAGTACCGAAGGAATCGGCAGCGTGCGCGGCTTGCTGTTCTTGGGTAGCGATTCAAAGGAGCGCGCGACGGTCAGGCGACCGCTCCTTAGATCGACATCTTCCCAGCGCAGGCCGAATACCTCGCCGCGCCGCAGGCCCAGGCGCAGCGCCAGCGACACTCCGATGTACAGCGCGTGTGAACGACGGCTCTTGCTCGCTTGGCGCTTGGCTTCCGCGAGAAGCGCGCTGGCTTCTTCGACCGACAGCCGCTCATCCGAATACTGCGAGCGCGGGCGCTGCATCTGCAGCATTGGGTTCTTCGGCAAGAGCTCACGCCCGACTGCCCACGTCAGCGCCGCACCCAGCGGTCGCAGCGATGAGCGCACGGTGTTCGGTTTGTACCTTCGGCTCAGCGCATCGCGCGCCGCTTCGATGTCGCGACGCCACAGCTTGTCGAGGTGGATCGCGCCAACCAACGGCAGGATGCGATTCAGCTCGGACCGCGCGAAGCGACGATAGCTCTTCTCACACTTAGCCCGCGGATGCGGCGCAGAGAGAAACTGCTCGCACAGCTCGGCGACGGTGATCTTGCTGCGTGGCTCGGCGACACCCGCTTCGCCGCGCGCGATCTGCGCTTCGATCTGCAGCAGCATTCGCCGCGCTTCGTTGTACGTCGGCTGCTTGCTGGCCCGGATGCGCCGCGTGCCGTCCGCGTCGTAGTACCGGATGTACCAGCCAATGAACTTGCCGTCTTTCTGCCGCTTGATGACTTCGCCCATGGTCGCTGTCTCCACGTCGGAGCCGCGGCCCCCTGCCGCAGCCCATGGGAGATCCCACAGTGATCCCGTAGGCCCATGTGGGTCCCCCTCTAGGGTTTGCGACCCGGCGCCCGCGCGAAGATCCTCCAGCGTCGGAAGATAGCATAAGTCTTCGATTTTTTGGTTTTCTTCCATACATCTCGCAGATGTTCGCGTGCTTGAGGCGTGACAGCACGCGTGCTTCGCGCAGGAGGCGTGCGCGGGTCTCGCGATCGAGCTCGCTGTGGCTGCGCAGGGCCTTGAGGGCGACCCGACGGCCCAAGCGGGCATCGTAGCCGAGATAGACGGTGCTCATACCGCCTTCGCCAACCTCGCGCTCGACGAGAATTCCGCTGATCTGCTTGCCGACCGGCGACGGTGATGGTTCCTGCAACGGGCCAGGGGCGCGAGGGCTCGACGACTCGGTGGGGATCAGCGAGTCGTGGCGATGATGAGCCAGCAGAGACGCGACCTCCCGGTGCAGCGCGGCATCGCCCTGGCAGAGCCGCGTGAGCATGGTCGCCCTCTCGGCCGCGGCACAATCGAGGATCGCAAAGAAAACCTGCTTGGCGCGTTGGTGCAGCTCGGCGAGCTCGGCTTCGCGGTCTAGTTCGTGCCCAGCTCGCGGCGGAGCCATGCCTTGATCATCGTCCATTCTGCTTCCACGCTCCGCTTCGAGAGCCCCTTGACTGCAGCCACATCGTCCACGGACAGGCCGCCGAAGAAGCGCATGACGACGATCTCGGCCTGCAGCGCGTCGCGCTTGGCGAGCGTGCGCAGTGCAGCGTCGACGGCCAGCACATCGATATCGCGATCCGTCGAAATTCCCAGGCCGTCATGCAGAGCAATAAAGGTCGAGCCGGCGCCGCGCTTCAGTCGCAGCCGGGCGCGAGCGCGATCGACCAGCAGCCAGCGCATGAGCGTTGAGGCATGCGCGAAAAAGTGGGCGCGATTCTCCCAACTTATGGTCTCGCGTCCCATCAAGTAGACGAAGGCTTCGTGGACAAGCTCCGTCGGGCGCAGGGTGTTGCGCGCGCCGCGCTGGTGCAGCAAGGCCGCCGCGCGTCGCCTCAGTTCGTCGTAGATGAGGGCGGTCAGTGCGTCGAGAGCGGCCCGATCGCCGCTTTTGACCGCGGCGAGTAAGAGAGTGATACGGCCAGGCTCAGCCATCGCGTGGGCTCGACCGTCATCGTCAGGAGAAAGACGACGGTGCGCGCATCATTTTAGCCCGTTCTTCGCGGGCCCAGCGGGC
>DAORCZ010000354.1:0-3258 GCA_035345735.1 Pseudomonadota bacterium
GGGTCTTGGGTCGATCGCGCAGGCGGCCCCACATCAGCGTGGACAAGAGGCGCAGTCCCTCCTCGGCCAGCGACGGCAGCTCGCCAAGCCTGCGCTGCGAGGGCAGCGATAGCCACAGCCGCAAAAGGTGGCGCTTTCGCTCTGGCTCGTCGTGATCGACGTACTCAGAGCGCGCGTGCAGCACGGTGTGATTGCTCAAGAGCTGAATGTCGCCGGGGGCGAAGTCCATCTCCAGATAGATGCCGGGGGTGGCCGCGATCTCGTCGTAGAGCGCCAGCATCTCGGACTCGATGGGCAGGAGCGGCCGCGCCCCGCGGTGCTGCTGCGCGGTGCGGAAATAGTCGGCGTGATAGCAGGTGCGCAGCTGACCCCCGGCATAGCGGCACGGCGGAATCGGAAAAAAATTCAGACCGCCATCGCCCCGCGTATCGAAAAGCAGCGGCTCGAACATGCGCTGCGCCAGGTCGGGACGCCGTCGAAAGAGCTCGTTCCACACCGTCACCGAGCTGACGAAGCGACTGGTTCCCCCCGACTTCGCGGTGCGCAGACAGAACAGGCCGACCACGTCGGCAAAGTCGCAGTGATAAGCCAGCGCCGCCGAGGTGCGGTAGCCGCGAACACTGGGGTCGCCATACGACAGCCCCTCGCTGCGCACGTGCCCCAAAAGCTCTTCAAAGCGATTCTGCGCGCCCGGCACGCCCAGGTGCAGCCCCAGGCCAAAGAACAGGCGCTCGCAGTCTTCGGGCGAATAGCGCTCGACGGGGATGCCGCGCACCACCTGCACCCCGCGGCCACTGCCCAGCGTCCGCCGCCACTGTGCAATGCGCAGCGCCAGGCCGGGCAGCGGAAAGTCCGCCGCCGAAAGCTCCGCCAGCCGCTTGCCACTCTGCCGCGCCCGCGCCACCGCCGCCTCCAGCTCGCGCAGCTCGCTGCTATCGAGGGTGTACTGCCAGCCCCCCTGCCGCATCAGCTCATCTCCCCGCCACGCCGCCGGATGGGGCACCGGCTGTTGCGGAATCTCGTCATGCGGACGAAGCAAGTAGTGCAGCGACTGCTGCGTCACCGAACGATAGGAACGCGCCATGGAGGGCACATTATGGGCTAGCCTGACGGCGGCATGGATGGGTATCTGGTTCGGACGGTCGGTGAGCACGTCTACGGCTTCGCCTGGCGACCGCAGGAGCTGGCGCTGCCGCTGCTGGGGGGACTGCTGACGCTCGCGGTGGGTGGGGCATCGTTGCGCGCCTCGCTTCGTCGGGTGGCGACACCGAACGCGCTGCCGCTTGTGTTCTGGGCGCTGTTCTTGCCGATCGCGGTGCTGGCGGCAGTGCCGGAGCGCTACGCGCCGCTCTCCGAGATCTTCAGCTCGCCGGTGAGTCGGCCGGTGGGTTTGTATCGCGACCTTTTGGCCCCGCTCCTTGGGCTTTCGATGCTGGGCCTCCCGCTGTCGGCGGCGGCGCTCCTCGCGCTGCAGCAGGAGCGGCAGAGCGAAGCGCGGACTCGCTGGCATCAGCCGCTGCGGGCGCTGCTGATCGCGGGGCTCTGCGTCGGTACCGCGCTTTGCAGTGGGCGCTACGCCGAGCGCATCACGCGGCTCGGCACGCTGCCCCGCGCCGCGGCGGAGTATGCCCATCCGGTGCACGTCGGCGTCGCTTTTTCGCCGCACACGCCGCTCTATTACGGCGTCTCTGACTCGCGCACGCGCGACGACGAACCCACGCCGATCTCGATGGCGGCGTACTCGGGCTGGAAGGTGAGTAGCCCTACCTTCACTGCGCCGCACGCCGGCCGCCACCGCGCCCGCGCCCGCTACGAGTGCCCGCCCCTTTCCTTCTGGGTCGAGCGCGAGGTGAGCTTCGTGGCCGAGGAGGAGCGCGGCGATCCGCTGTTTTCGCCGCGGCTGGGCGACATCGTGGTCTATCGCAAGTCGGAGGCACCGCAGCGATACGTGGCGCTGGCGATGGAGGGTCGAGCCGCGCTGCCTCCGACGGAGCGCTGGGAGGGCGCACGACTTGAGATCACGGCTGAGCGCGTCGAAGACGGCCTGCGCTACCTGCAACTCAAAGTGACGCAGCACATCAGCCGCGAGTACCTGCTGCTGTTGCGCGGCGGCGAGACGCTGCTGGTCACTTCACAGCTGGAAAAAGAAGGGACGGCGGTGCTACACGCGGCACCGGCCCCCCTGCAAGCGCTCCCCGAGCACGTGCCCTGTCGGCTGGCCTTTCTGGACGAGCACGGGGCCTGTGCCTGTGCCCCGGCCTCGCCCCGACGGCCGGCTGGTCTGGGGTACTGCGAAGGGGTCGATCTGCCGCCGAGCAAGAGCCGGGCGGGGGACCAGCTAGGCCTAGCCCTGGCCAGCCTGCTGACCGGGGGCGTTGCCGCCATCGCCGTCGGAATGACCGAGAAGGACTCGGGATACCGCAGTGGGCTGGTGCTAGAGAGCTACACCCCCGCGGGAGGACAGGCCCGCTATGCGCCACCGCTGCCGCCCGAAGCGCGGCCGCTTTCCGACTCGCCGAGCAACAGCCGCTACAAGCAAGACGTACGCGCGGTCCTTTTGCGCAGCCTGGCGACCCTGCGGGGCTGCGTGACACCGACGGGACGCCGGACCCTGGCGCTGTTTCTGGTGGTCGGGGCCGATGGCGCGCTCTTGCATGCCGCACCCGCCGCGACGCTGGCGCCCGGAACGGACCTGGCTCCCGAGGGCTGTGCCGCCGCCCGACTACGCGGACTGGCGCTGCCCCGCCCCTATCAGGGGCCGGTGGCGTTTGACCTTGCGCTGAGCCTGTAACAAGTTTTTATAAATCAATTCACGGTTAATTTACCAGGATTATCTATTTCACAATTAACTTGCTAGGCCGCCGGCTCCGGGTCAGATTCTTTCCGCCACGCAGCGCGGTCGGCCAGCGCCAGAAGTCCCAGTAGAGTCATGCCGACTATATTGATGTAAAACGGCAGCGAATTGCCGGGCAGCACCTGATTGGGGTTGTTCAGATGTACGCCCATATGTAGAAGGATAGCGATAAGCAGGCTGCCTCCTGAGCGGTTGTAGAGCCACGAGAAGATCAGGCTGCCAGGAATCAGCATCAAGATGCTGGCGAGGTTCATGGTCAGCGAGACGCCGGCGACGATGTTCATCATCAGGTGCCACAGCCCCCACAGGACGCCGAGGAGCAGGGCTGCCGACAGGCGACTCATGCGGCGCTGCATGCGCGGCAGAGCAAAGCCGCGCCAGCCAATCTCTTCGCCGACCGGCGC
>DAORCZ010000354.1:3358-7786 GCA_035345735.1 Pseudomonadota bacterium
ACCCCGGGTAGCTGCACCAGCCAGCTCATCGCAAACGTCAGCAGAAAGAAGCGCGTGATCATCGTCTGCCACCCTCGTTCCAAGGGTATCACGCGGGGACGAGGCAGAGCTGGGCAGGGGCGGACGGGGGTGATGCGGGCGGACGGCGTATGCGGACGCGCGGCTACGACTTCTGCGGGAACGGCGGCGGCTCGGTGGCTTTCCAGGCGTCTAGCTCGCGGATGCGGGCGAACCAGGCCGTGATGTGCGGATAGTCGGCCACCGGCAGTCGCGCCGGCCCGGTGTACATCAGCGAGCAGGCGATGGCGATGTCGGCCAGGGTCAGCGCGTCCCCCGCCACATAGGAGTGCGCGGTCAGCGTCGCTTCCAGCACGCGCGCGTGCTCGTGAAAGAGGCCGGTGAAGCGGTTCACGGCGTACTCGTTCGGCGCGCCGAGACCGAAAAAGCTCTTCAGCATGTTCTCGAAGTTGAGGACGCTGATCGCCGGTCCCCAGTGGCTGGCGGCCCAGAACAGCCACTTGTTCACCTGCGCGCGAGCCATCGCCCCCGTCGGGTACAGCGTCTGGCCGGGCACCAGATCGGTGAAGTAGATCATGATCGCCAGCGACTCCCACAGCACCACATCGCCGTCGACCAGCGCGGGCACCTTGCCGTTGGGATTTACGGCCATGTATTCGGCGCGTCGCTGCTCGCCCTTGGCGAGCGCAATCGGGACGCGTTCAACAGGCAGGCCCAACAGCAGGGCGGTCATCTCGGCACGCCGAGCATTCGACGACATCGGATCGATAAAGAGCTTTCGCATGCGGCGCATCCTGGCAGATGCGACCGGACAAG
This sequence comes from Pseudomonadota bacterium, assembly GCA_035345735.1. Classification (GTDB taxonomy): domain Bacteria; phylum Myxococcota_A; class Polyangia; order Palsa-1104; family JAEUJZ01; genus JAEUJZ01. The sequence continues at coordinate 4,193 of DAORCZ010000354.1, forward strand.
GAAAGGCGGCGACGCCCGGGTCTTTCTAGGGAAGCTGGGTCTGCGGACGATCGGCAGGGGCAACGCCCCAGGTTGGGCTGGGGGCGGACGACAGAGTCAGCGCAAGCTCGCCGCCGCGCTGCAGCAGATCAGCGGACAGCCAGGGCACGGGAAAGGGGCGGCCATTCCAGGTCGCGCCGTCGATGTAGCGGCCTCCGGAGGGCGGCTCGGGCGCGGTGATACGCAGGCGCTGGCCGTCGGGGAGCGCGATGCTCAGCCGCGATACGCTGGGCGTGCTGATGACCAGGCCGCCAACGCCGGGCACGACCGGGTAGAGCCCCAGCATCGCCCACACCTGGAAGGACGAGGTCGCGCCCAGATCCTCGTTGCCCGGCAGCCCCGACGGAGTCAGCGAGAACGCCTGCTGCAAGATGCGCCCCACCGCTTCCTGCGTCTTGCCCGGAGCGCCGGCGAACGGATACAGCCAAGGCGTCGCAAAGCCGGGCTCGTTGCCGATGTAAAAGTAGGGGCCGTGCGTGCCGGTATTGATCTGCGACAGGTGCTGATCGAGGCGCGCGATGAACGTCGCATCGCCCCCGAGCGCAGCGATAAGACCGGGCACGTCCTGCGGCACCAGGAAGGTGTACTGCTCTAGGCTGCCTTCGATGACCGCGCTGCTGCTGCCGACGTCGTGACGCACGAAGTCGGGCGCGCCGGCGAGATCCCGCAAGCGTCGCGGCTGCACTGCGCCGGTGAAGGCTCCGGCGGGCGCGTTGCGATCGAAGACCTCGCGCCAGTACGTCGATCGCGCGCGATACTGCGCGGCGACGACGGCATCGCCCTGGGCGGCGGCGAAGCGGGCGATGGCGGCATCGGCGATGGCGTACTCCAGGGTGCGCGCCGTGGTGCCATCTAGGCCCTCGGCTCCATCGACGGCGCAGTAGTGACGCGCCAGGTACTCGGCCAGCCCGGGGCGGGCCGGAATGTCGTTGCAGGCCGCTGTGGGATCTTCCGCCCCGCGTCGCATCAGCGACAGCGCAGCGGCGGCGTCGAAGTCGCGGGCCCCAAAGGCCCAGGCATTGGCCAGAAGAAGGTCGGCGGGATCGCCGATCATGATGCCGGTCTCGCTGGTTCCGTAGGCCCAGCGCGGCAGTGCCCCGCCCTGCTGTCCCGCAGCGATGAGCGAGCGCATCATGTCGCTGGTCTCTTGCGGCGCCAGCCAAGCGACGAGCGCAATCCACGAACGATAGATGTCCCAGCCGGAGAAGTGCGCGTACTGGCGATGGCCCTCGACCCGATGCACGGCGCCGTCGAAGCCGACGTACGAGCCATCGACATCACTCCAGGTGGCCGGCTGCAGGAACACGCGATACAGCGCGGAATAGAGCGCGGCTTTCGCCGAATCGCTGCCCTCTTCAACGGCGACGCGCCCCAGGTAGCCATCCCAGGCGGCCAGTGTCTGGCGGTGGACGGCATCGAAGTCCCAGCCGGGGACCTCGGCATCGAGGTTGGCGAGCGCGGCCTGCGCACTGACGGAGGACAGGCCGACCTTCATGTGCAGCACCGGATTTTTCCGCGCATCGAAGCGCAGCGCCAGGCCACTGCCCAGACGTCCGACATGTGCCGGATCGGACTCGCCCTCGCCAAACACCTCAGGAACGAGCGGCTGATCGAAGCGCGCCGCCATGTAGATGCGAGTGGGGTTGCCCGAGGCGCAGAAGGCGTCGAGCCGCGACCCGGTGATCAGCGTCGGTGAAACCACCGTTAGCTCGGCCTGCTTTACGACCAGCAGATCGCCCTCAATGGCGTTGCGCAGGATCAGCCGAGCATCCGCAACCGGCGGAAAGGTAAAGCGCGAAAGGCCACTGTGCAGCGTCGCCGTCAGATCGACGGTCACGCCGGAGTCGAGCCGCACTTCATAGAAGCCGGGAGAAGCCGTCTCCCGCGCGTGCTGAAAGTGCAGCGGAGCCGCGAGCGCCGTCGCCAGATCGCCGACGACGGGCAGCAGCGGAAAGTCGCGACTCGCTGGACAGCCAGCGCCGCTTAGGTGGGTCAGGGTAAAGGCTGCGATGTCCTCGTCAGCGTAGCGATAGCCAGGCGGTACCGCGCTAACGGTATCGGGCCCCCACTGCAGAAGACCAAACGGCGCCGCGGCCGCCGGAAACGTCGACCCGCCCGCACCATTTGGCACCGGCATCGCGACGGCGGGCGCATCGTCGGTGCCAACAAACACGTTGACGTAGCGCGAGGGTCCCTCGCCGGCTGACGTCGAGACAGCAGGCGGCAGGGGCATCCCCGGTAAGAGAGACGGGCCTGCCTCACAGGCCAGCAGACAACCGATGGGGAAAAGGGAGAGGAGAGAGAGAAAGGGAGAAGAGCGCATGCGGGGCGGAGCGGGAGGATGCGGCGGAGCCTACCCCCCCATGCCAGAGACCTTCTGCGGCTCGATCTTGACAATGATGCGCACGTCGCCGGGACGGTGGAAGGGATACTTGTCGACGCCCATGTACTTCTTGGCCAGCTTGTCGATGTGCTCGGCGGCGCCCTCTTCGGTCATCTCGACGACGCGGCCGCGGATCTCGATGTAGTGATAGGGATTGTCGCTGTTCGAGATGCTGATCGCGACGCGGGGATCGCGCTGCAGGTTTTTGTTCTTGGCGCGCTTCTTTTCGGTGTTGAACGTGACGTAGGTGCCGTCCCAGTCGATCCACACCGGGGTGACCTGCGGCCCGCCGTCTTCAGTCACCGTTGCGATGTTGGCGAAGTTCTTGCCGGTGATTAGCTGCTTGTGCTGCTCGCTGAGTACCTGCGACATGGCCTGCCTCCGTTAGCGGACGTCGATGTTGGTGAAGCGAATGCCGGCGCCGACGCTCTTATAGCGCTTGTTGAGGGCCAGCAGGATGGGGGTCAAGGATTCCAAGGCAACGGCGTTGGCCAGCGCGCCGGCGTCGAGCCCGCGCAGCCCGAGATCGGCGATCAGCGCACCGACCTTGGCCTTGGCCGCGACGTCATCGCCGCAGAACAGCACGTCGCAGTCGATCGACTTTTTGGGGTCGGCAAGCTGCGTCGAGCTGACGTGGTGCAGCGCCGCCACGACGTGGACCTGCGATCCGACGATGGCCTGCGCTTCCAGCGCGGCGGCTCCCCCGGCTGGCAGGTGGACCTCGGCGACGCGCGGCGGCTTCAGCGGCACGGTGATGTCGATCAATACACGGCCCGGCCGGCTGGCCAGGCTCGGCGCGAGGGCGCGCAGCGTCTCGCCATGGCCGCTGTAGGGGACGCTCAGCAGCACCACGTCGGCCCCGTCGAGCGAGGCGATATTTTCCGCACCGGAAAGCGGGTGCCCAGCTAGCTGCGACAGTTCTGCCGCGACCTGCGAGGCGCGTGCTCCGTCGCGTGAGCCCAGCACCACCTCATGCCCGGCGATGGCCCAGCGCATCGCCAGCCCTCGCCCTTCCTTGCCCGTCCCACCGATGACCGCAATGCGCATGTGGAGTCTCCTTCGAATCGCTGCCAGGTTGCCCAGCAGGCGTAGGTTTCTAAAGTCGCTGACTTAGGTTGACTATTCAAGGTCTTGATGCCAAAGACGGCTGCGTGTCGTCATCCTCAAGACCA
>DAORCZ010000355.1:0-7784 GCA_035345735.1 Pseudomonadota bacterium
CACGACGTAAAACGCTCCGGCGTTGCCAGTGCCCACGAAAAGACCGCCACTTGCCTCGCGCGGCGCAGCGGGGCTGGGGGCGGCGATCACCGTCAGAAGATCGCTCTCTTTGACTTCCAAGGCGGTAAACACCGTGCGATCGGGCGTCACGCCGTACAGCCGGCCACGGCCTCCCGGGGTCGACGCGGCGGCGTAGACCACGCCTTGCGCATCGACGGCCAGGGCGTTGAAGAAGCCGTCGACGATGGCGTGAAGCTGCTCGATACGGCCGCTCGGCTCGATGCGATACAGCGCACCTTTGCCTTTCTTGTCGACGGGGCTGCTGTTCGTCGGGCTGCCGGGGGGCGAGGGCGCCTTGACGCCGGGGACGCTGCCGGCCGGCGCGGGGGTGATCTTGGTCGGCGTGGCCTTGGCCGCGGCATCGCCGCGCTGCATATCGTTGACCGCGACATATAGCGATCCGCCGTGCTGCACGATGGCTCGCACCTCGTTGCCAGCGAAGTCGTGGATCGCGCGGCCGCCGCCCGCCGGATCGATACGATACAGCACGGCATCGTCGGCGGTTCCGACGTACAGGCCGCCGTCTTCGCCGCGGTGCAGGGCTAGGAACTGCCGCGCGTCGCTTTCGAACAGCTTGCGCGCTTTGGAGGGCGGACGCGGGCTGCCCTCCTTGTCGGGTAGGGGCGAAAGATCGCGATCGTCGATCGCCCACAGCCGCCCCGGAGCAGCGGCGACATAGGTCACGCCGCGCGCCTCATCGCGGGCTAACCCCCAGATGTGCTCGGCGTCGATCTGGGCCACCGTCTCGACCTTGCCGTCGGGCTGCAGGCGGAACAGGCGGCCATCGCCCGCCGTCGCCAAGAGCAGGCGTCCACCGCTTTCGGCGACGATCGCCGTCACCCAGGTTGCGGCGGGCAGGCTAGCAGCCACAGTCAGCGCCGCGCCGGGACGGTAGCGCAGCAGCGTCGGCTTATCGCCCCCGGCTCCCAGCCAGACCGTGCCATCGGCCATCGTGGCGAGGGCTCGCACGCTGTCCAGGGTCAAGCTAGGCAAGGGCAGGCGATTCTGGCTGTACCCCGGCCGCACATCGCCCAGCGAGCTAATCAGCACGCCCTGTGCCTGCCCCTCGGCAAACTCGGCGTAGCTGGTCACGCGCACACTCTTCGTCGGCGAGGCCACTGCCGCGCTCACGCCAAGGAGGCCGGCCAAGGCCAGCCATCGCGATCTGCACAATCGGGTTTTCATCGCACCTCGTCTCGCACCAGCGCGGTGATCTCGCCTTTGCCGGTGAGCACGGTATCCATGTCGATTAACAGACGGCTGACGCGCTTGTAAGGCTCGCCGCGGCGCGATCCTCCCGTCGGACGCAGCGTGGCGATCACCGAAGCGGGCAGGGCCGGCACCAAGCGGCCGCGCAGCATGACGCCCTCTTCCAGGGTGTTCAGCGTCACCACCAGCGTGCGCGCCGAATAGACCTTGCGCAGGTTGTCCACAAGGTCGCTCAGGCTCTCGGGCGGGGCCTGCTCGGGCTTGACCTGATGGCCGGCCTGGACCTCGATCTTGAGCGCCTGTCCGGCCAGCCAGCGCGGCACGTCGAACGGAATCGCGCGCACAAACGGCGGGCCGGCGTAGGGCCGCAGCGTGACGTACAGGCTGGGGCGCGTGTCCGGCTCTAGCTCATCGCCGGGCAGCGAGACGCTGACGATCTCGGCTAGGTCGGCGCGGAAGCTCACCCCCAGCCGAAGCTCGACACGCTCGATCTGCACCGGCGCAAAGGGGTTACTAAACAGCTCCTGCAGCTGCCGCATCCCCGTCGAGGTGTTGATCAGCTTGTTGCTGACGCCCTCGGCGGCATACAGAAAATCGCTCTGCTCCAGCGCCGGGAAGCCGCGGGCCTGGATGCGTGACTGGATCTCGATCACCGACTCGGTGACATCCGGCACGACGGTCTGGATGGCGTTGTTGGTGACGCTGGACACGAGGATCGGTGTCAGCGCGCGGTGCATACCAACCTCAACGTGAAAGGACTTGTCGGCGTCGGCCTTGGGCGCGCTTGGCCCGACGGGCAGGGCGCGTAAGCCGGCGCCAGCCGGAGCGGGGCCGCCGTTTTGGGTGAACACGCTGATGTCGATCGGCAGCACGGGGGCCCGCTCGCGGGTGTCGGCGACGATGCAGCTCGGGCGATCCTGCAGCAGGGCGCCAGCTTCGCCCAGCGGCATCGACATCTTGAAGCTCATCGCCTGCGAGGACATGAAGGTCAGGATCTCGGCGGTGGCGACGGGAAAGCGCAGCTCGCCCGCCCCCAGCATGGGATGGCCAAAGGCCGCCACCCGCGAGCCTTCCAGGTAGGTGACGGTGCCGGTGCCGTTCATCGTGACGTCGCCGCGCGCAAGCTGCACCGCGATCGCCCCTCCCTCGACGAAGCGACGCTCGCTCTCGGCGGCACCGCTGCGACCGGCGGAGCGCCCCCCGCCGCCCGCTTGCAGCGGCATCAGGCCATAGGGACCCAGCAGGCTGCGCAGCTCGTCGAGCGCTCGTTCGCCCAAGCCCCCGACCGAGAGCGGTACGGCCACCCGGGTGAGCTGCGGCTCGGCGGTCCCCGTCGCTACATGACTTACGCTTGCGGGGAGCAGGCGGCGCAGACCCGGACGATCGATCACGCCACCGTCTTCACCCAGCACCGCGCGCAGCACGCGCTTGTCGGGGAGCGGGGCGACGAAGGCCTGGCTGCCTGACTCGCGATCGCTAGGCGATCGGGTACCGGCTGGCGTGGTCGTCGGATGCGGTGGACGGCTTGGCCGCCTTAGCTCGCGCAGGATGTTTTCGATTGGCGTGACGCCGGCGATGGGATCTTTGGCAAACGACCAGCCGTAGGCCAGCGCCCCGGCCAGCTTGCCTTCCAGGTAGATCGGCGAGCCCGACATGCCGGCCGCGATGCCGCTGTGCTTTAGGCGCTCGTCGTCGCTGACAATCAGGATGATGTCGAGCTGGGGCTGAAACTGGCGCAGCACACCGATCACCCGCACCGGGAAGCGCTCGGGTCGGGTGCCGCTAAACACCGTCAGGCCATAGCCGATCATCCCGGGGCGCACGGCCGCGATCGGCAAGAGCTCTGTCGTCACAGCGGCTGGCGGCTGCGGGCTGGGAGGGAGCGTCGGGCGAGGACTTTGCGCCAGGATCAGCGACGGAAAGAGTGCCGCGAGAATCCAGCAGGCCAGCGGGACCCAGCGGGCCCAGGGGGCGGGACGGCGGTAGAGCCCTTGTCCTGCCAGCCCCGGCAGGGCGAGGCATCGTCGAGACATAGCGGCCCAGTCTACGAGCCCGGCGATGGCTACACAAATTCGGCGCCATCGTCCGCTGCGGGCACTCTTGATCGCTAGGGGGGGATTTTTGGGGAGGGGTCGCAAGGGATTATCGAAATGATTTCTATTTGTTTTTTGAATTACATAATGTGCAATTTTTTACACAAATTATGTATCTCAAAATACAAATCTCACTCGAAAAAATTGAGTTTTCAGGCTTCCGGGCAATTTCGTGTGCGTGCTACGATTGATGCCGGGAACATGCGTGCCAAAGCTCACAAATCAAGTCTATTAAGATCACTCTCACTTGGAAGCTGGATCACTTCGGTGGTCTGCCTCCTGCCGGCCGCGCTGGCCGGTCAATCCGCGGCGCAAGCGCATGTGGTCACGGCGCCGTGGGCAGGTCCGGGGCAGGCTCCGGGCTCCAAGCCAGTGACGCTGGATGCGACGCTGGCCAAGTGGGAGCCACCGGCGCTGCCTGCTACTCCTGCCCCGCCGCCGCTCACGCCGGAGCAGCTGGCGATCGTCGAAGCCACGGCGAGCGAGAAGCTGCCCGAGCCGAAGTGGGCGCGCTTTGTGCTTTCAAATGAGTGGCGCCACGACGTGATGTTTTCAAAGCTGGCGAACCTGGGCGGCGTGTTCATCGGTGTCGCCACCGACCAGAACTACACCATGGCCGCGGCTGCTCATGCCGAGCTTTTGGTGACGATGGACTACGACCTGGAGGTCGTGCAGGTCCATCGCATGTACCACGCGCTGATCAAGCAGGCCGCGACGCCCGAGGACTTCCGCAACTTCTTCCGTCAGGCCAGCGCGCCCAAGGCCATCGAGGTGCTGAACGCCGCCACGGCCTCGAAGGAAGAGAACGCCAAGCTGGTGCAGATCTACAACCGCTACCGCGATCGCATGGCGACCTACCTGTATCACGTCGCCAACACCCGCGTCGGGCAGCGCCATCCGACCTGGCTCGGCGACCCGGCGGCCTACGGCTACATCCGGGCCCTGGTGCAGGGCGGGCGAGTCATCGCGCGGCAGGGCGACCTCAACGGCACGACGACGATCAAGAGCATCGGCGACACGGCGCGCAAGCTGGGCCTGAAGGTCCGCGCCATCTACACCTCGAACGCCGAGGGCTTCTTCGATTACACGCAGAACTTCAAGGACAGCCTGAAGTCGCTTCCACGCGATGAAAAATCGGTGATGGTGCGAACGTACAAGCGCGGCATGACCATCGCGGTTGGCTGCACCTGGCACTACAACCTGCACCAGCTGGACGACTTCATCTCGCGCCTGGATGCCCCGGGCTACAAGAACATCCACCGCGTGATGCAGGACCTGCGCGGACCGGCCGCCAAGGCCAAGCTGGAAGCGATTGGCGTGTCCTACTACGACAGCACGGTTCCGCGTACCTAGTTCCTACCGGACCCATCCGCGGTCCTCGCAGCCATCCCGACCACCGACATGGCCCCCGTCGGGGTGGCTTGCGCTATGATGGCCAGCCATGCGTCGCTGTCTGTTCCTTGCTCTGCTGCTCGTCGGGCCGTCGGCTCGGCACGAGGCGGCGTGGGCGCAGACCAGCGAGATCGAGCGCGAGTGGCGCACTCTCAACGCCGCTCAAGCTGCCCATACCCGCGGTCGCGAGGCGCTGGTCCGCGGCGATCGTCCGACGGCCGAGCGCGAGCTGAGCGAGGCGGCGGCCCGCTACCGTCAGCTCTTAGAACTGAATCCCCTGCGCAAGGATCTGTATGCGCCGCTCGCCGATACGCTGATTGCGCGCGGCAATGCCGCCGCCGCCTACGCGCTGTGTAGCACGCAGGTGCGCGAGGGGGTGCGCGAGGTGCCGCTGCGCGTGCAGTTGGTGCGGGCCCTCGTCGGTATGCGCCGCCTGCGTCACGCCATCGAGGAAGCCCAGCGGGGGCTCACAAGCCATCCCGGCGATGTGCGGCTCTTGGCGGCCCTGGGCGAAACGGCAAGCGAGGCGGGAGAGCACGAGCTGGCCATTGCCTCGCTGCGTCCCGCGCTGACCCAGGTCGGGCGGGCTCTGCCGATGGTGCCCCCGCTTGAGACGGGGCTGTCGGTGACGAGCCTGCGCCTGAGCCTGGCGCGGTCGCTCCTTGCCGCGAAGCAGCCCGGCGGGGTCGCGGCGGCACTGGCGGATCTGACGGCCAGCGGCCCTCCCGAGGCGCTGCTGCTATTGGGGCAGGCACAGCTCGACAGCAAGCAGGCGGCGGCAGCGGTGAGCACGCTGCAGGGGGCACTCGGCAAGACGAGCGGGGCCGAGCGCAGCCGCACGCTGATCCTTCTTTCGCAGGCGCAGCTTGCTGCCGGCCGAACCTCGGACGCGATTGCCACCCTGCGGCAGGCTGGCGATGATCCCTCGGCGATGACGGCGCTGGCTCGCATTTACATGAGCGAGGATCCGCCGAACCCTGGCGCAGCAGCGATGGTGTTGTCGCGCGCCGCCACGATCGACCCCAACGACCTGCGGCTGTGTCTGGAGCACGCGGTGGTCCTCGATCGGGCCCAGAAACCGGATCGCGCCCTTTCGGAGCTGTCGCGCTGTGAGTCCCTGAACCTGCCGGCGGGCGACGTGCTGAACGTGCTCAGCCTGCGGGCCGAGCTGCAGCTAAAGCTCGGGCATCTTGACGCTGGGATTGCCAGCCTGCGCGAGGCTGCGCTGCGCAGTCAGGGCGGCGAGGGCAAGGCTGCCTCGGGGCTGGTGGCAGAGCGTCGCCCAACCCCGTTTGATGCCCGTCTGTCGGCAGCGCTCTTGCGACGCGGGCTCGCGCAGCTTTCGCCCACCCCGTTGCCCAAAGCGGCACTCGCCGATCTGGAAGAGGCGCAGCGCTTGGCCCCTTCGACGACGACGGCGCAGGCCCTATCGCTGGGACTGCTGGGCGCTGGCCGAGCGGGCGAGGCGGTGACCCTCTTGTCGCCTCTTTGCGAGGGCAGCGCGGCGGGGGTAGCACCGCAGCTCTTGGCCGTCTTTGGCCGCGCCCTGCGGGAAAATGGCCAGCCGCAGCAGGCGCTGAGCGTGCTGCAACGCGCCGACGAACAGGCCGCGACGGCGGGTCTAGCCCCACTGCGTCAGGCCCTGCGCCAGGATCAGAGCGAGACGCTGATCGCACTCGGCCGCCCGCTGGATGCGCTGCGCCTGATCGAAGGCAACGACGAGACGGCAAAGCGCCAGCGCGCCTTCGCGTTTCTGGCCGCGGTGCGTGCCTACTACCAGCCGAGCGGCCGGGGCCGAACCAGCGGTCGCCGGGGTCCGTTTCCGCCGCTGCGCCAGGCGCACGAGCAGCCCGAGTCGCGCGGCGGCAAAGCCGGGCAAGCGGTCTATCCGCCGCTGCGCGGCCCGATCGATCTGTCGGAAGTGCAGACGAGTCGCGGACCGTTTCCGCCGCTGCGCACCGGCGGTGATGTGCAGGCCAGCCGGGGCCCGTTTCCACCGCTGCGCACGGGCAGCGATGCCCCGGAAGGCAGCCCGGTGGGTCCGGCCGGCCCGGCGGTCACGGCGCTGCAGCCGCAGGGTCTCAACGACGAGCGGCAGGTGCTGTGGTATGCGCAGGCGGCGCTGCGGGCTGGCACGGCGCTGTCGGCCAGCGAGCGCGCCGAGGCCATGCTCTATCAGGTGGTGGCGCTGGCACGAAGTGGTCAGCACGACATCTCGCTGCGCCGCTTGAACGAGGTCGCCAGCCAGTTCGATCAGCCGACGCTGGATGCCCTGCTGGGCCCCGGCGGTTTTGCCAACCTCAAGGCGCGGATCACGCTGCGCGGCGGCGACTTCTACCAGGGGCAGAGCTACGCCCAGCAGGCGCTGCAGCAACTTCAGCCGGCCGAGGCGCGTGGGCTGCAGAACGCCATGGCCGTGGCCTACACCAGCAAGGCCATCGAGCTGCTCGATCGCGGCGAGCGCGGGGACGTAGAGCGGGCCAATGGTCTTCTCCGCGCCGCCCAGACTCACAGCGCCGGGGCCACGCCCGAAAACCAGGCTCGGCTGCAGTACAACTACGCCATCCTGCAGCTCTATCGCGGTCGGGCGGAAGAAGCGCGCAGCCTGCTCAGTCGGCTGGATCCGCAGCTCTTGCCAACGGTGCATCTGGGCCTGGGCAGCTACTACGATCTGACCGGCGACAGCCGCGCTGCGCTGGAGTCGTATCGTCGCTACCTCGCCGAGAGCGAGCCCGGCGATCCGCAGCTTCCGCTGGTGCGGCAGTGGGTCGATGTGCTGGAGCGCATCTACGAGGGACCGCGATGAGACGCCCCCCCAATCGAGTGAGCCAGCGTCGGGTTTGGCGGCTGCATCGAGCGCTGTGCCTGCTCGTGGCGGTGCTGTTCGGCGCGCTCTGCCCCCCGCTATTTGCTGCACCTGGCGACGGGGAGGGGATTCTGGCGATCTATCTGCCGGGCGTCTACTTCGCTCGCTTGGAAGACAAGGTCGAGCTGGGCAATGAGCTGGCCCAGCACCTGGCGAAGCATCTT
>DAORCZ010000356.1:0-7776 GCA_035345735.1 Pseudomonadota bacterium
TGCAGCTCTCGGCCGATGGCGCGACGGGCTGGCTGCGCGAGCTAGGCACCCCGCTTGTCGATCGCGGCACCGCGATCACGCTCGCCGATACCAATCTCTACGTCGGCGGCACCACCTTCGGCAGCTTCGATCCCGACACTGCCGCGATGGGCATCGACGCCTTCCTGCACCAGTTCCCCAAGGAATAGCTCGCGACCTGCGAGCCCGGGATGGCTAGCGCGCGCCGGCCCGCATCATCGCGTTGGCGATGATGTGATGCGCTTCTGCCGGAGCCAGGCCCAGGCGCTGCGCCAGGGCGACCACCGTCTGCCTCTCGGCGTGCTCGTACTCACGGTCGGCAAAGGCGATGGCCACGGCGTGAATCAGCGCGGTGCGCCGCTCCCCGGGCGAGAACGCGGCGATGTCGAGCTGATTGAGGTCGGCCAGGGTCCGCGGCGTCGCCGCGTAGATCCGGACCTCTGCTTTCTCGGACGCCGTCAGATCGGCAGCCGTCAGAATTCCCTCCAGCGATCGCCGCTCCGTGTCCTTCAACACACCGTCGGCCCAGGCCACACAGATGGCGGCCTTCAAGATCGCCGCATTGCGCTCTGACATAGGTCGAATTGTAGTCCAACTCGCGGTCGCGCTTGGCCATGCCGCAGGCGCTCCCGGCTTGCGGCGCAGGTGAACGGGCCGGCCGGCACCCTAACCCTCACGTAAGGGGAAGAATGGCCTTGACAGGCTGACGGCAGACAGCCAATACTGCCGGAAAACCTCACGCACACGTAAGGGTCTGAGTTGAAGTTGGAGCACGACATCCGCCCGCTGGGCGACCCCGAATCCCCCGAGCCTGCTGAGCCCGCCACCGCGCTCAGCGAGGGCAACGGCGAGCCGCCGGCCGAGAGTCCCGGTTCGCCGAAGCTCCTGCGCATCGGTCAGCTCGCCGAGCGCTGCGGCAAGACGGTGCGGGCGCTGCACCTTTACGAAGAGCTGGGCCTGCTGCGGCCGGTGCTGCGCTCCAAGGGCGGCTTCCGGTTGTATTCGGCGACGGCGGTCGAGCGTGTGCAGTGGATCAATCGCCTGCAGGAAGCCGAGGTCTCGCTCGGCGAGATTCAGGTGCTGCTGCGCGAGCTTGAAGAGGAGCGCATCGGCGCATCGGCGATGACCCGGCTGCGCGATCTCTTGTCGCGCAAGCTGATCGAGGTGCGCGAGCAGCAGCGCAAGCTGACCCAGCTTGCCCAAGACCTCAGCGCCGGCCTGCACTACCTGGACGGCTGCCGCGTCTGCGAGCCCGAGCACACGACCAGCGAGTGCACCAGCTGCAAGCTGCACGGACACGATGGCAATCAGCCGCTCATGGTGGCTGGAGTACACACGACGTAAAGCCGACCCGAACCCGGGCGCGCTGCCGAGAGAAAATCGCAAGGAGCCACGATGGCGGTCAACCTCCCAATCTTTATGGACTATCACTCGACGACCCCGGTCGACCCGCGCGTCGTCGAGACCATGGTCCCCTACTTCACGACCTTCTTCGGCAACGCCGCCAGCCGCAATCACTCGTTCGGCTGGGCTGCCGAGAAGGCCTGTGACACCGCCCGCGAGCAGGTTGCGGCCCTGATCGGCGCCTCCGGCAAAGAGATGATCTGGACCTCGGGCGCCACCGAGTCGAACAACCTGGCGATCAAGGGCGCGGCGCACTTCTACAAGGACCGCGGCAACCACATCATCACCACGCAGGTCGAGCACAAGTCGGTGCTCGACTCGTGCAAGCGGCTGGAAAACGAAGGCTTCGAGGTCACCTATCTGCCCGTCGAGGCCGACGGCAGCGTATCCCCGGAGCGGCTGCGCGCGGCGATGACCGATCGCACCATCTTGGTGTCGATCATGCTGGCCAATAACGAGATCGGCACCGTCAACGATCTGCCGACCCTGGGCGCCATCGTCAAAGAGCGCGGCGCGCTGTTCCACACCGATGCCGTGCAGGGCGTCGGCAAGGTGCCATTCGATGTCGACAGCAGCCACGTCGACCTGCTGGCCATGACTGGCCACAAGATCTACGCCCCCAAGGGTGTCGGTGCGCTGTACATCCGTCGCAAGCCCCGCGTCCGCATCGAGCAGCAGATGGACGGCGGCGGTCACGAGCGCGGCATGCGCTCCGGCACGCTCAACGTCCCCGGCATCGTCGGCTTCGGCAAGGCCTGCGAGATCATGCGCACCGAAGGCGCGGAAGAGAGCCAGCGCATCGGCGCTCTGCGCGACCGACTCAAACAGAGCATCATGTCGCGCCTGCCCGAGGTCTACGTCAACGGCTCGCTGACCAGCCGCCTCGCCGGCAACCTCAACCTGAGCTTCGCCTTCGTCGAAGGCGAAGGCCTGCTGATGGCGCTCAAAGACGTCGCCCTGTCATCCGGCTCGGCCTGTACTTCGGCTTCGCTTGAGCCGTCGTACGTGCTGCGCGCGCTCGGCATCGGCGAAGAGCTGGCGCACACCTCGATCCGCTTTGGTCTCGGCCGCTGGACGACGGCGGAAGAGGTCGACTTTGTCGCCGACCTGGTGGTGGGCAAGGTCCGCAAGCTGCGCGAGATGTCGCCCCTTTGGGAGATGCACCAGGACGGCATCGATCTCAAGAGCATCGAGTGGACCGCGGCGCACTAAGCCTGCCGCCGAAATCCAACGCAGAACACGCAGACAGCAGAGAGAACCATGGCCTACAGCGACAAAGTCGTCGATCACTACGAGAACCCGCGCAACGTCGGCAGCCTCGACAAGAACGATCCCAGCGTCGGCACCGGCCTAGTCGGTGCGCCGGCCTGCGGCGATGTCATGAAGCTGCAGCTCAAGATTGATGACGAGGGCATCATCCGCGATGCCCGCTTCAAGACCTTCGGCTGCGGCTCGGCCATCGCCAGCTCCTCGCTGGTCACCGAGTGGGTCAAGGGCATGTCGATCGATGACGCGGAAAAGATTCAGAACTCGGCCATCGCCGAAGAGCTGAACCTGCCGCCGGTCAAGATCCACTGCTCGGTGCTGGCTGAAGACGCCATCAAGGCGGCCATCGCCGACTACAAGAAGAAGAAGCATGCAGGTCAGCACTAACGCCCCCAGCCACAAGGCGGACGTCGTCATGTCGATCACTGCGACTCAGAAAGCCATCGCCGAGGTCAAGCGCCTGGCCGAAAAGCGCAAGGCCGAAGGCAAGACCGCGCCGCAGGGCCTGCGCATCGGCATCCGCGGCGGCGGCTGCACCGGCTTTGCCTACCTGTTTGAGTGGGCCGATGCCGCCCCCGCCAGCGCCGACAAGGTCTTCGAGTTCGAAGACGGCGTGCGGCTATTCGTCGACCCCAAGTCCTTCGTGTTCCTCGACGGGACCGAGCTGGATTTCGTGACCAACATCATGGGGTATGGCTTCAAGTTCAATAACCCCAACAGCAAGGGCGCCTGCGGCTGCGGCGAGAGCGTTCAGTTCTGATGGTCGCCGTCCGCACCCACTTTGAAGTGCTCGGCCTGCCGCCGACCTACTTCATTGATCGCGCCGAGCTGGAGTCGCGCTATCGCGAAGCGCAGCGGCACACCCATCCCGATCGCTTCAGCCGCGCTCCCGCCGCTGAGCGGGCCCAGGTGCTGCGCCGTGCCACCGACCTTAACGACGCCTATCGCGTGCTCAAGAGCGATGTCCGCCGCGCCGAGTATCTGCTGTCGCTGCACGGCATCGACCTGTCCGAATCTGCCGAACAGGCGGGGGGGAAAAAGCGAACGCTCGATTCTCTTTTCCTTTCCGAAGTGCTGGAGCTGCGGGAAGAGCTGCAGGATGCGCAGAGCGAGAACGATGCCCCCCGCGTCGCCCGCATCGGCGAGGACATCAAGCGCCGCATGGCCGATGAGACGCGCGAGCTAGAGACCCGCTTCGGCGCGCTGGATAAGGCCAGCGGCAGTGACGCGGCCCAGCTGGAGCCACTGGCCGAGATCCTGCTGCGCCTGCGCTACTACCAGCGTTTTTTAGACGAGATCACCGCCCAGGAAGAGGCCAGCGCGTAACCCGCCTGCCGCCCCCCGCGCCACCCCGCAAGGAACTCGCATGAGCTTGTTACAGATCGCCGAACCGGGCGAGTCGCCCACCAAGTCCGCCTGCAAAGGACGCGTGGTCGGCATTGACCTGGGCACTACCAACTCGCTCGTCGCGGTCGTCGATGATGGCGAGCCGCGCTGCCTCGCGGTCGATGCCCGGGGCGGGCGCCTGCTGCCTTCGGTCGTCAGCTACGTCGGCGGTGGCACGCCCAAGATCGGCGAGCCGGCGCGAGCCCTGGCCAGCCAGCATCCGCACGACACCATCGCTTCGGTGAAGCGGCTGATGGGCCGCAGCCCGGACGAGATCGCAGCGCAGCAGAGCCAGGGGCGTTTCCTTTCCTACCGCCTGGCCGAGCCCGATCCAGCGAGCCCCGGCGTGATCCGCTTGCTTGTCGCGGAAGGCCGCCGCGCCGTCACACCGATCGAGGTCAGCGCCGAGATCCTGCGCTGGCTGCGCATGTGCGCCGAAGAGCAGCTTGCGAGCTCGTTCGGTGGTCCCGATGAGTCGGAGGAGAGCGCGCTCGAAGGCGTGGTCATCACCGTGCCCGCCTACTTCGACGATGCGCAGCGGCAAGCGACCAAGGATGCCGGGCGCCTCGCCGGCCTCAACGTCCTGCGCCTGCTCAACGAGCCGACGGCGGCCGCGCTGGCCTATGGCCTGGACCGCAAGAAGGAAGGCAAGTTCGCGGTCTACGATCTGGGCGGTGGGACGTTTGATGTCTCAATCCTCGATCTGCACGACGGCATCTTCACCGTCATGGCCACCGCCGGCGACACTGCGCTCGGCGGCGATGACATGGATCAGGCGCTCGCCGACCTGCTGATCGAAAAGTCCCCAAGCGCCGCGGCCCTGCGCGCCGAGCTGCAGCAGCACGCCGGCCTGTCGCGCAGCCTGCTTGCGACAGCGCGGACGGTAAAGCACGGGCTCACCGAGCAGGAATCCGTCGCTGCCAACCTGCCTGGGGCCGAGTCCGATCCCGGCCGCCGCGTGTCGATCACCCGCGCGGAATTCGAAGCCGCGATCGCGCCGATTGTCGCGCGCACCGCTTCGCCGTGCCGCCGCGCGCTCAAAGATGCCGAGCTGACGCCGAAGGATCTCGACGGCGTAGTTCTTGTCGGTGGCGCGACGCGCGTGCCGGCGGTGCGGCGCTTTGTGGGAGAGCTCTTTGGCCAGCCGCCGCTGTGCGATCTCGATCCCGATCAGGTGGTGGCGCTGGGGGCCGCCGTGCAGGCCGATATCCTGCAGAACGCGCGCACCGATGCCCTTCTGATCGATGTCACGCCGCTTTCGCTGGGGCTGGAGCTGATGGGCGGCGTGGTCGAAAAGATCATCCCGCGCAACAGCCGCGTACCGACCGGCGCGCGCCAGGTGTTCACCACTTACGCCGACGGCCAGACCGGCTTTGACCTCCACGTCGTGCAGGGCGAGCGCGAGACCGCTGCTGAGTGCCGCTCGCTCGCGCGCTTCAAGCTGACCGGCATCCCGCGCATGGCGGCCGGCATGGCGCGGCTCGAAGTCAGCTTCCTCATCGACGAAAACGGCCTGCTGGCGGTGACTGCGCGCGAGCTAACTTCGGGTCGCGAGGCGCATACCACGGTGAAGCCGAGCTATGGCCTCACCGACGAACAGGTCGAACAGATGCTGCTCGACAGCTTCGAGCACGGCGAGTCGGATCTGCGGCAGCGCATGCTGATCACCCAGCGCGTCGAAGCCGACCGCATCCTGGGGGCGCTCACCGTCGCTCTGGCCCGCGATGGGGCGCTCCTGTCCGACGCTGAGCGGCAGCGCATCGACGCCGCCCGCGCCGCAGTCGAGCAGGCCAAAGCGGGTAACGATCACCGCCGCATCGCCGAGGCCATCACCGCCCTCGATCTGGCCAGCAAAGACTTCGCGCAGCGTCGCATGGACGACAGCCTAAGCCACGCGGTGTCGGGCCGCGCCGTCCGCGACATCGAAGCGGCGGTCGAGCACGCCCACGGACCCGAAGCCGCGCACGCCGCCGTCCCTAGCTCGCCCCAGGCCATCCTGCCCTCTGAGTCGCGCTAGCCCACCGGCCCGAAACGAAGAGAGAGCGTCGCCGCATGCCCAAGATCACCTTCCTTAACGACCCCCGCGCCGAAGCCGACGCCGACGGTGTCACGCGCCCCAAGAGCATTGAGGTGCCGGTCGGTACGTCGCTGCTCGAAGCCGCCAAGAAGATCCACGCCCAAGTCGGCTACGCCTGCGGCGGCGTCTGCGCCTGCTCGACCTGCCACGTCTACGTCAAGTCCGGCCTCCGCGCCCTCTCACCGCAGAAGGACAAGGAAGAGGACATCTTGGACAAGGCCTTCGACGTCCGCGCCAGCTCGCGCCTGTCCTGCCAGGCCCGCATCCTCGCGGGTGCCAACGAAGACATCGAAGTTGAGATCTCGCGCGAGAGCCGCCGCGCCTACTTCGACGAACACCCCGACGAGCGCGCCGCGGGATAGCCCGCGCCCAGCCGCAACCGCTCCGGCATCCACTTCCGCATCCGCATCCGCTTCCCCATCTGCTTCTGCGCCAGCCCGCGCCCCCCGCCTATGCCAGCCGAGGGCGCGACCTTCCGCGTCGGCACACCCGTTGCAATGTCCCGCCAGCGTCGGTCCGCAACCGGGCTGGGGAGTCGCCAGTCCCTCGTCAGCGGACCCATGCAGCTTGCGCAGCAGTGGGAGGAACACGATGGACGCACGAACCAAGCGACGATGGCGCCACAAGCCGTGGCTGACTGGGGGCATGCTGGCGGTGGGCCTGGCGCTCTTATCCCCGACCGCTTCACACGCCGACCCGCTCTCGGAACACCAGCGACGCGGGGCCGAGTACCTGCGCACGCAGCGCTATGCACTGGCGCTGACCGAGCTACGCGCCGCCTATGAGATCCAGCAGCGACCTCTATTGCTATATTTCATGGCTCGCTGTTATCACAATATGGGCCAACGCCAAGAAGCAATTAATCACTATGACCGCTATATTGTTAGCGAAACTGATCCCGCACAACGTGCTGATGCTCAGCGCTACCTGGACGAGCTCACCGAAGGCCGCTCTGCCGCCCCCGAAAGCGGCCGCAGCCCCGACGGCCGACCGACGGAGAGGTCCGGCCCGCGCTGGGGCATGGTGGCCGCCGGAGCAACGCTTTTCGGCCTGTCCTATGGCTCCGCATTGGTCATGGGAGCCCTCGGGCTAGCCGGCCTTAGCTCGGTTAGCAGCAGCAACAATAGCGATATCGGATTAGCCCGTGCCGGTGTTGGCACATTAATGGTGCCCTTGGCCGGCCCACTCCTATCCGGCTTGATCATCCGCACCCCCGAGTGGTCAGTCCCCTGGACCCTCATCAACCTGCCGGCCCAGCTCGTCGGCATGGTGCTGATGGGAGCCGGGGGCCAGAGCCAGCGCACGCCCTCCTCCTCGCGCCTCGCCGTCCTGCCCAGCCTCGGCCCCGGCAGCGGTAGCCTGGTCATCGGCGGCACCTTCTAACCCCTAACCCCGCCACACCTTGCCCACTGGGCTACTCTGGGCGCCCAGCCTCATGCCCAAGAAACGCAGGGCCAGTCGGACCCGAGGTTTGGTCCAAGGACGTCATGCAGCCCGCCGCAGCGCAGCCCGCGATGGCCGTCCGCGTTTTCATCGATCCGCTGGAGCGCACAGGCTGCGGTTGCCGGCGGCGCGGCTCCACAGCCAGACCAGGCCGATGGCGACGGTGGGGTAGATGAACAGGA
>DAORCZ010000357.1:0-7769 GCA_035345735.1 Pseudomonadota bacterium
CAGATTGGATAAAGTTATCAATGGAAGAAATCTAGGAATACATGGCACGAATGAGCCGGGTCTAATTGGCACATATTCCAGCCATGCCTGTATCCGAATGAAAAACGAAGACGTCGAAGCCATCTTCGATCTCATCGATGTCGGAACCCGCGTTGAGATCTTCTAGAGGCGCGCTATGAGAGGATGCTTCGTCGTCGCTGTGGCTGCACTGGTGAGCTGCTGCTTGCTGCCGGCGAGTCTTGGCCGTTTTATCGCCCAGCCGGCGCGCGCCGCGGGGACCTGCAGTTACTCGACCTGGGTCTGGGATACCAAAACAAAGCGTTCGGTGAATCACGCACGGATCGTGAAGCCTTATTATCAAGTGACCCCGGAAGAGAGGGCGCAACAAACGAATTGCACGGTTTGCGAAGAAGACCAAGAAGCAATTCAAGTGGAAGGCCATCCTCCGATCTATATCTGTAGAGATTATGCGGAAGCCATCCGTCGCGCGCTGAACAGCATTCGCGCCGCCGGCTTTCCGATCCGCAGCCTGGAAGGGTATCGCGTCGGACGCAGCAAGGGACCCGCCGACAAAAACGGCCTGCGCACGCAGTTCAGCAACCACTCCTACGGCACGGCGCTCGACATCAACGCCGAACAGAACGGCCTTTACACCGACTGCTTCGAGTTCAGTGCGAAGTGCCAGCTTCTGCGCGGTGGCCCCTGGCGTCCCGAGCAGCCCGGCACCCTGACCAAAGACTCCGTCGTCTACCGCGCCTTCCGTCAAGCCGGCTGGAAGTGGGGCGGCGAGCTAGTCGGCCGCCAAAAAGACTTCATGCACTTGTCCCTGCTCGGGGACTAGGACCTAGGCCTGTGAACCAGGCTCTGTGGTCGATTGTGGTGGGGAGCTTTCGGTCGCTTGGGCTCGTCTTGACTCCGACGACGCAGGGTTGCGTCCCGGGGGCGACCGCTATCTCGACGGGGCCCGCCGCAGCGCCTCTTGAGCTGGCGCAGAGAGCCTTTCACGCGCGCGCTCGATCGACGCTTCGCTGAAGGCGGTGCGCGAGAACAGATAAAGCCGCCGCGGCGTAGGCGGCAGGATCATCGGTTCCTCGGTGTAGAGCCCGTGTGCGCGACGGCATTCCGGCGCTAGATCGACCCCGCGCAGAAGCTCGTCGCGCAGCTTGGGCCCTTCGCTGCCCAGGCGATAGAACATGGGAACGATCTCATCGACCGGCCAGTCGGTCAGGAAACGGTCTTGCTGGCACCACGAGGCGAGCGCGGTCACGGACAGAAAAACGCGCGCTCCCAGCGCGGCTCGTAGCTCGAAAATCAGCTGGCGATAGAACGCGCGCTGCGATGCTGTGGCCTCGAAGTCGATCTGCAGCCGCGAGAGGCCGGCGTGAGCGAACTCGACCCGCAAGAGTCTCAGGAGCTCTTGGCGCTGCCCGTCTTCGAGCGTCGGCAGGAACTGGCGGTCGGTCTCGATGCGCACCACTGGCATGCGCCAGATTCCGTCGGGGATCAGCAGCGCCGCCGTGCGTCGTCGCGCCACCACGTTTTGCCGGAACAGGAACACGGTGGCCTGCAGATAGGCGACTCCCGTCGAGGACGGCGGTTGCTTGGTCAGGAACTGCAAGTCCTCAGCGCGATCCCAGGCCCACAACACCGTCTGCGGTGCCGGGATCGCCACCCGCGCCGGCGTACGGCGGCACGCAGGTCCCACGCTGGCGATCAAGGCGAGCCCTGCCCAAATCAGCCAAAGACGAATGCGCATCGCTGCGTCAGACCTGGGCCTGACGTCTATGGTGTTCATGTGCGAAGCCATTCCCAATCGTTGGCGCCTTTCCTGGCCGTCGCTGTCTTCTGATAACATCGGTATTTCGCACGAATCCTTGCCTGACTCCCCTCCGGAGTTTAGTACTTTCCATGATGCACTCGGTGTTTGCCCCGTTTTTCGCCCTTCTCGCAGTTACCGTCGAACCACCCACCGTCCCCGCCACGTCGAGCCAGACCTCGATCATCACCCTGGCCGCACCGGCGATGGTGCGCATCGCGGCGCAGAGTGGCCCCGGCACCTCGTGCACCGTCGTCGACAAGGTGCGCGGGCCGTTTCAGTCGAGCGGACAGGTCGGCAAGAGCAACTGCGCGATGGATCTCTTGCTCGATACCGGCAGCTACAAGCTCAAGGTCGAGTCGCCGCGGCGAGGCAAGGGGACGGTGGCGATCTCGGCCCGGCCCTTCTCAGAGATCAATGCCAAGCCGCTGCGCATCGACAAGGGCCGTCGGGTCGAGCAGACGCTGCGCTCGGGAGAGCAGGCGTCATTCTGGCTTTCGATCCAGGAACGCCAGGTGCCGTTTCTGCATGTCTTGGGCAAGAACGCCGGCGACGTGCGCTTGTGGAAGAACGGCGAGTGGCTGGAGCCGGTGAGCTTTTCGCACGCGACGTTTGCGGCGGGCCAGAGCCGAGCCGTTCACGAGTGGCGCTTCGACGAGATGCTGGAGCCCGGCGAGTACCTGCTGACCGCCTATGGGACCAATCCCCTGGCCGGCAGCTCGGGCGAGGCATCGGACGCGCTGACCGTCGAATATGGCTTCGAGTCACTGCCACCCGAGGGGTCGCTGGCCTTCACGCTACCGGCTACGGGCACGCTGTCGTTGCGTTCGCCGCGCGGCCGTGGCGCATTTCTGGTCTCACTCGATGGTCCGCCAACTGCGCCCTTTCAGGGCAGCGCCGCGGATCTGCAGTCGCCGTCGTACCTGGGCCTGCAGCGCACGGGGGAGCAGCCGCTGCCCGAGGAGCGTGGGCTGGTCAAGGTCTCGCAGTTTGTCATCGAGCCCAAGCGGTTGGTCCCGCAGACCTCGGCCTTCGTCGATAGTGACGAGGTGCACGTGCTCATGCTGCGCGGCATGCCCGGCACGCGCGGACTGATCGAGTGGGCCCGCACACCCAAGGCCAACACCTGGGCCGGCGGCTACTACGGTGCCGCGGAGCGCAACCTGGCGTTCACCATCGACGCGGGGGGCGACTATCTGGTCGGCCTGCACGATCTGCCGGCGGATACCGACGCGGCGCCGCTTGGCTGTCATCTGGAGCAGCAGACCGCAAAGGGCCCGCAAGTGGTTGCGCGCGATGTGCTGAGCCTCGGCCCAGGTCAGCAGCTTGAGCGTGACTTCAACTACGACGGCAAGAACGCGCTGATCTGGTTCGAGGTGGGACGCTCGGACCGCTATCGCATTGAGACCGTCGGCGGGCGCAAGAACCGCTGCGAAGTGTGGCGCTTCGGACCGAACGGCGAGCTGTCCCGCATCACGCAGTCGAAGCCCGACGCGCAGAGCTGCGGTGAGTCGCTCCTGCTCAACGCCGGCGCGTATCAGATCTCGCTTTACGACGGGCTATCGGGAATCGAGAAGCTCAGCATCCGGCCCGAGGGGCAGCGCGCCGCCAAGACCGTTCCGGCCAAGGCCGGCTGCATGATGATGACCAAGGGTCTCCTGGCAGGACGCTACACCCTGGTCGCCAGTCGCGGTGGCAACCTGGCGGCGCGTGGCTTGGTGCTGCAAGCGCTTCCGCTGGCACTTGACGCGCCGGTGCATCTGGCGATCGACCCCGGGCGGGCGCTTTCTGTGCCAGTCGCCTCGGCGCCCGGCGTGTTGGCGCGCTCGACGGCGGGAAAGCCCTTCGAGTGCAACGCCATGAGCGTGCCCGGCCAGTGTCCAATCGGTCCGGGAACGCTGCAGCTGAAGAACCCGAACGACGAGGTGGTGGTGGTGAGCCTGGTGCGTCCGAGCAGTCCGCCGGCAGTGCCGCCGCTTGTCGCGTTCGATCCGAAGGTGGCACCGGTGGGAAAGACGGCGCTCGACCGCCCGGCTTACTTTGACTTCGAGCGCGGCCAGTCGCACTCGCTGCTGTTCGAGGTCGATCGCGCCGGACTCTACAACGTGACCACGCTGGGGCTTCTGTCGACGGAGTGCCGGCTGCGGACACCGGTGGTTCCCGATGTGGCTCACGACGCGGGCTCGGGGCGCGGGCGCAACTGCTTGGTCTCGGGCTATCTGCGCCCCGGGCGCTACCTGGTGACGGCCACCGCCACCGAGAAATCGCGCGGGCGGGCCGGCGTGTTGCTGACGCGGCGCATGCCTCGCGAGTATGCGTCGGTCAACAGCGGCAGCGAGACCTTCTTCCGCGTCGAGGCGGGCGAGCTGGTGCAGCAAAAGCTGCACGTTGGCAAAGCCGGCGAGCTGCGTCTGTCGACGACTGCGCAGGGGGTCGGGCTGCGCTGCCGGTTGGACGACGTAGACGGCTGGCCGCTGGATCTGGTGCCGACCGCGTGCACCCAGACGCGCACCTTTCCGGCCGGCAGCTTCCTGTGGACGCAGCTGCCGCTCACCGTCGAAAGCATGCGCCACACCCGGCTGGAAAAAGTCATCCCGCCGCTGGTCCTCAAGGGCAACAAGCC
This sequence comes from Pseudomonadota bacterium, assembly GCA_035345735.1. Taxonomy (GTDB): domain Bacteria; phylum Myxococcota_A; class Polyangia; order Palsa-1104; family JAEUJZ01; genus JAEUJZ01. The sequence goes on from DAORCZ010000357.1 coordinate 4,440, forward strand.
CCACGCGATCGACTTTCACACTTTCTACACGGCGCAGCTGGGTAGCAACGGCAAGGACGAGTTTCTCTTCAAGCTTGAGGGTGAGGCCACCGTCGAGGTGGTGCTGACCAAGGGCATGCAGGGGCACATCTATCAGCTGTCCCCCGACAAACCGCCGCGCCCGATGGAGGTGATTCCGGCGCAGACTCCGCCGCCGCAGCAACTTGAGAGCGGAGAGGAGTCGAGTGAGTCCGGAGACAGCGAGGGCGAGCGTCCCGCGGTTCGTGAAGACGAAGGCGAGCGCGCAGAAAACAACGAAGAGACCCCGCCCGCGTCGCCGCGGCCGTCTTCCGCCCCGGTGCAGCCATCGGCGGCGCCACCACTTCCGTCGGGAACCAAGGTCACACTGCCTCCCGGTCAGTACAAGCTTGTCGCTGAGCACAGCCGCGGCGACGTGGGGATCGAGTACCAGCTGCACCTGGGCAGTGAGGTGCTGCTGCCGGGGATGTCGCGCGAGCTGCCGACGCCGGTGGTGCTGCCAGTGTCGATGCCGCGCGCCGGCACCCTGCGGCTGCGTACCGAGGGTGAAGCTGATCTCGCCTGCCGTCTGTTCGACGGCGAGCGGCTGGTCTTTGAGAGCGCCGAGAGCACCGGCGACTGGAACTGCGCGCTGGCCGAGCCGCTGGCCGCCGGCAAGTATCGCCTGGTGCTGGAATCGCGGACACAGCGCGCCGGCAAGACGCGGCTGCAGCTGGCGCTGGCCGTGGTCGAAGACGGGGGGCCGGTGCGCAACGGCAACCGTACGCTGGCTGCTGCCGTGCAGACCGTGTCCTTGCCAGTCGCGCCGCCAGCGGCAGACGCGGTGTACGAGGTCAGCTTTCGGGCTCGTGGGCCGTTTTCGTGCGCGCTCGAGGACGGACTCGGCCGCGTGGTGCATCGACAGACGCGGGTCAGCGAGTGCGCGATGCTGATACGCCCGGGCGCCGAGCCCTGGAAGGTCCGCCTGTGGACCACCGATGGCACCACGCAGATCGAAGAGAGTCTGCGGGTGAAGCCCATCGCCGTCGCGAATCGCGGCACGCTGCCCGGAAACCAGGCCAGTCTCGTGAGCTTGAGCAAGGCCGGTCGCTACAGCTCCTCGGCGGAAGTTTATTGCCTGGGCGGCGACGCGCGCGGGCTGTTGCGTCCGTGCGGGCCGGACAGCTCGCTCGAAGCCGGCGCCACGGTGTTCGCCTCTTTCGGCATCAAGGATCAGTCGCTGCCGCTCGCGGAGCAGGTCCTCGCGCAGAGCGCGCCCGCCAGCCAGTCGCTGGCTCTTGGGCAGCAGTCCTGGTTGCAGGGATATTCCGCGCCCCAAAACTCGGTGTTTCTGATCAGCGCCGAGGTCCAGCACGGCGAGCGCGCGGCACCAGCCTGCGCCTTTGACACCGGGGTGCGCGAGACGCAAGAGCGCACCTGCTTCGCTGCCAGCAGCGTTGGCACCACCGCGATGGCTCGGGCCTGGGCGGCGGTGCCCGCTGTGGGCTACTTTCCGCCCGTCCCAGCGCGGCTGGATCATCGCGTCGTTGCGCTGCCGGCGCAGGAGACGCCGCTTGGTCTTGGCTACTCGCGCGTCAAGCTGAGCGGCGAGGCGAGTCTGTTTTCGCTGCCCAAGGCGCAGCGTGCGCGGCTTGAGATGACGCTGCCTGGCGATGCCTGGGCGGTGCTCCTCGATGACAAAGGCGGCGCGATCGATCTCTGTGTACCGGTGGGGCGCGGGTCGGCGCTATCGCACTGCGTGCTGTCGGGCTGGGGCGGCAAGGTCCTGATCGTCAGCGGCGATGCGCAGGCCGATATCACGACGGTGCAGCTGGAGGCTCCCGAGAAAAACCTATCGCTGAGCCGCCTGGGACTTTACGAAGACGCGCCGTATGCGCCTGGCAGCCTGCGGCTGCGGGTTGCCGCTGAAAACGTCGACCGGTTCGGCATCGTCGAGGGGGACGCGCGCTGCACCTTCATCTTTTCCAGCGGCGCCCGCATCGCGGGCTGTCAGACCTGGGTGCCGCGCGGTCTGGCGGTGGAGATCAAGATCGAGCACGGCACAGGACCGCTGCGGGCGATGGTGTATGTCCTCGGCCGCGAGCGCTGGGCGCGCCTGGGCATGGAGCCGCCGCCCCAGCCGGGGCCAGCGCTGCCGGCCGCGGTGGCGATTCCGCTCGTCGGTATGGGCGGGGCACGCCTCGATCGGACGCTGGTGCTGGCCAAGGACACGGTGGTGCGCATCCGCGCCGATGCCGGAGTGTGCGGCCTCTTGCGCGGCGATGATCTGCTGGCCGTCGATGGGTTTGACGGCGGCTGCGAGCTTCTGCGCCTGTTGCCAGCTGGCACCTATCGCATCCTGCTGCGTCCCTTCGCCGATCGTCCGCTGCCGGGGACGCTGCGCTGGACCGCTGAGCCGGTGGCCACTCTCGGAGAAGGCGTCGGGCCGGAGGACTTTATCGCGCCCGCGGAAGTGCGCGTCTATCGCTTCAGCACGGCTGCCAAAGGCTGGCTCGGTCTCGGCATGCAGGCCGCAAGCGAGGCGCTCGAGTGCTCCATTTCCGACACAGCGCATCGGCTGCTCGGCGATGGGTGTCAGCAGTATCTGAAGCTCGAACAGGGCAACTATCTGCTCACGGTGCGACTGCCGAGAAGATCCGGCACCCAACCGCTGCGCATCAAGCCCGTGCTGCTCGGACTCGCCGGCACCAAGGCCGACGTGCCCGAGGAATATCTCAAGGATCTGTTTCGCCGCATCGGAGTGACCCCATGAAGCGCGTAACTCGGAAGCTCTTGCTGGCGGCGCTGCTCTTGCCGCTTGTGTGGTGGGCCGGCGCGTCGGCACAGCCCTACCGGCCGGCCGACGTGGGGCAGCAGCCGGCGGGCCGCGGGGTGACTCTGCTGCCGGAGTCCTTTTTGCGCGGCTACGATCCGGTCACCGCCTACTTTCCCAGCCCGCAGGTCGGCCCCAAGGCGCATGCCGACGATGGGGCGCAGCGACTTAAGGTGGTGCCGGAGTGGCCGGGGGCCTGGGTCTGGGTCGATCAGCGGACGCTGCAGTTTCGCCCCGCCGAGCCCTGGCCGCCGCTCGCCCGCTTTCAGTTCAGCGCCGGGGGACAGACGCGCACGCTGACCACCATGATGTCGGCGCCGCAGGCCATGGTGCCATCGCCGGGGTCTGAGTCGCTGCGGCCCTTTCGCACCATCACCCTGACCTTTCCGCAGGCGCTGTCGATGCCGGCGCTCAAGAAGATGCTCAGCATTGAGCGGCGCGATCTGCCGGGCCTGAACGACTCGCCGCGGCGCAAGATCACGGAGTATTCGATCGCGCTC
>DAORCZ010000358.1:0-7766 GCA_035345735.1 Pseudomonadota bacterium
GCGCCTTCTGTACCAGCCGAGCCTGAATCAGAAGCGGTGTCAGCGACGACCACTGCTGTCGCTGAAAGCCCCATTAGCCTACGTACGACCAAACCATCGAAAGAAACGGACAAGAACATGACCTCATCAGTCGGTAGCAAGACCCAGGATGCAGAGAGCCCGAGTGAGACCGGCAGCGAAACGGACGGAGTGGCCTTTCATGGTCACTGGCTGCGGGCACGACGGCAACAAAAAGGGATACGCACCGCAGATGTGGCCAAGCAGCTCGGCGGACCGCCAGCGGATATCAACACCGTCGAGCGCAATAACCTTCGGCTGCCGCTTGTGTGGATTCCGTCCCTGCTCAAGCTGAAGCTACTGACGGTGGCAGAAGCGAAGGCTGCAATGCAGATGCCGTCGGACAAGTCGTCCCGAATGAACGGAAAATGGATCCGCGAGCAGCGGCTCCAGCGCAAGCTCAAGCCCGCAGATGTGGCGTCGAAGCTTGGCACGAGCCGGCTGGATGTGGAGCTGATTGAGACTCGCAACTGGCTGATCCCGACGGAGTGGTTCCAGCCGCTGGCAGAGCTGTTTACGGCCTCGAAGAGCGGCAAGGGGAAAAAGCCCGCGCAGCCGGAAGCGCCCGAGGCGAAGAAGGACAGCGCGCCCAAGCAGAATGTCGAGCCCGCGAGTGTGACAGCCGCAGAAACCAAGGCAAAGGGCAAGGACAAGGCAAAGGGCAAGGGCAAGGGCAAGGCAAAGGCCGCGCCGAAAGCCTCGGCCAAGTCAGCGACGAGCGCTCCGGCTCAAGCCGCAGCCGCAAAGCCGGAAGTCGCACAGCCTGCGCCGACAAAGTCCGCCGCGAAGAAGCCAGAAGCCAAAAAGCCGGAAGCCAAAAAGCCAGAAGCCAAAAAGCCAGAAGCCAAAAAGCCGGAAGCCAAAAACACCACCGCGAAGTCCGTCGAGACGAAGCCGAGCGGTGAGCTAACCGATGCGGTCGTGCGGTATCGCCTGATGCTCGGCGAGCGGGCTGGTCTGTCGGCGGTCGAAGTCCTCGCGCAAATTGCTGCCGACTTGCAGGTTACCCTCGGAAAAGACGCACTGAGCTACGAGCGCCTGCGCACTGCCATGCGCGCGCTGACTGGCCAATAGTGTAACGAAATCGACCTCACGATGACTGGCACTTGTCCGTCTCTGCATCGCGCGTGCGCAGGCGCTACGAGCGTCGGACTTCCGTGCCGTTCTCCATCGGAGACAACCAGGCTGTTCCAAGCTTCTCGACGGAAAGGACTGTCTGTATCAAACAATCTTCCCCGTTGAGGAATCGCCAAAACTTCCCTGGCCTTGCACGTCAGAGCCACCGGGATTGATTCGTATTTTGGGGGCGGAGTAGTGTCCTCACGATGGATACGCAGCCCGCAGTCGCGCTGGTTCGGGTTGTCTATGAGTCGGAGCCTCCGGATCATGGGGTGCCGGCGCGGGCTTTGCCATCGATATCGACGGTTTTTCTGCGGGGCGTAGATCCGGAGCTGTTGCGCACCAGCGACGACCTGAACGCCTTTGCGCTTGACTACTTTGGGGCGGTGCATCGACAGTTTTCGTCGGGGATGACGCGCAAGGCAAGAGAGGAGATGCTGCTGGTCGGGATGCCGTTCGTGGGCGCTCTATGAGGGGCTACGGGCAGAGTTTGGGTCGAAGGTGCCGCCGCCATCGCAGAGGGGAGCGAGGACGACGCTGCCGAATCCGTCTCGCGGGCTGGCCGTGTTCGGGGTGCAGGACGCGGCGCTGTTCTTTGGACGAACGAAAAAGACTGCCGAGCTGCGACGGCTGTTTGATGCCGCCGTACAGCCACCGCCGGATGCGGGGCTGGTGCCGCCGCGCCTGGTATGGGTAATTGGGCCGTCTGGAGGTGGCAAATCGTCGCTGTCTCAGGCGGGGCCATTCGCGGATCTTCTACGCAAACCACCCGTTGGGGTGTCCTGTGTGGCGGCGGTGATGCGGCCTCAAGGTCGGCCCTTGAGAGCGCTGGTCGGGTGCGTTCGGGGATCTGGTGAGCGACGTATTGACCGAGCCCGAGCAGCGGTTGCTATTGGTCGTCGAGCAGCTTGAGGAGCTGTATTCGATGGCGGAGCCCTCGGAGGCCGGGACGGTGGAGCGGCGGGCGTTTGTGGCGGCGGTGCTCGCGGCAGTGAGCGAGCGGCGGGGGCGGCTGGATGTGGTGGTGACGCTGCTCGCGGACCTACTCGGCGAAGTGGGGGCCGATCCACAGCTTCACGCTGCTCGGACGACGACAGAGCGGGCGCTGTTGCTCGGCACACTCGATACCGAGGAGCTGACCGAGGCGGTGGCTGGGCCTGCGGCGCGGACGGGACAAGCCCTGCCACCCGACGCGGTGGCACTGCTGGTCAAAGAGGCGGAAGGTCAGGCCGGGGCGCTGCCGCTGCTTCAGTTCACGCTCGAAAAGCTGTGGCGGGCCATCGACGACGCGCCAACACGACCGATCGCGGAGCTGCTCGGAGATCTGGGCGGCGTTGGCGGGGCGCTCGCGAACGAGGCCGAGTCACTGTATCGCAGGCTTCATCCTGAGCCACCGAAGTCCCCGACCTACCCGGAGCCGCCACCGATTGCGGCGCAGGTGCGAGCGCGGCGGGTGTTCTCGCGGCTGCTTCAGACCCGAGATGGGCAAGTGCTGGGACGACGGCGGCAGACGCGCGGATCTGTTCGGCGAAGGGATGTCGCTAGCCGACGGGCGGGTGGCAATGGCCCACGATGCCGCGCCTCTCGTCGAACGCAGCCTACGTGCCCGGCTGGGATGATGACGAATGAAGCTCAAGGCTGCAAAACTCAAAGCCGAGGCCGACGCGCACGCCGCCCGAATGCAGAGCAAGTTGTGGGCGGCTCCCGACGGTGAGAAGGACGAGGACTGGACAGCGCCGCTCTCCTCCGGCTCGGCGACAACAGACAGCCAACCCCGCGCTCTGCCAGCGGCGCGAAGATCGTCTACAGAGGACTCGACGACCACGAGAGAGCCCCATCTCGACGAGCTGAGCCGAAACGTCACGCAGTTGACCGACGATCTGAACCGTCGCCCCGTGGGCAGTGAGGACATGCCCGGCTGGCTGCTCGCGGCAGCGGGGAACCCCCACGCCCATGACACGCCGGTTTCCACGCGCCGGAGCGGCTGTGCGCGTGCTGTCGGGCACCTACGCTCGGATCAAAGGAGCCCAGTGACGGCTGCGGCTCCATACCACGGCGGCAACCTGGGAGTTGCTGCTGGGGCTGGGCATCGCGGCGGCAGAATAGCTGCCAAGTTAATAACAGGTGCTGCCACTCCGCAGCGCCTATCGAACTCAAGGTGACTTTGTCCGGGGCTCCTCTTCGGCTGAGTATATGTCTGTCCGGGAGGCGAGGGGATGCCAGTCCGGTGCATCGTGCTCTATTTGCCCTTCCGGCGAGAGAACATAGTGGGCAGCGCCCGGTAGCATTTCCGGATCAAGGGGGATCTTGGCTCTCGGGTTGTGGTACACATCAAGTCCCTCGACCCATGTCTCCGTATAATCCGGGTCATCGACTCTGAGAACAAATGGAATAGGCTCCGTCGCATCCGGATCATGATTGAGTCTGAAGCCATGTCGAACTAAGTGGACTCTCCGTGAACCGAAGCCAGCTACCACTCCCATTCGATTGAATTTTGAGATGGTAGCACTGGTATTGGCGATGACGGCGCTGACGTTTTCTGCGCCTGGCAGGAAGAAGAAGCCCGACGGGATTTCCTTATTGCCGTACCGATGAGTAGCGATTTTGCGGGGATAGACATGGAGGCGGCCATCCGAGTCTTTCTCCCAAGCATGCTCGTAGCCATAGAGATAGGTAGGGAGCGCCGCCCTAGTGTAGGTCATCGATGCTGGAGCAGAGAAGTCCTGGATTGCAAATAGGAGGGGCAAGCCCTCGACGTTGGGCTTCTTCCAGTATTCCTTTGACAGCTTGGAGGTCAGCGAGCTGCCGAACTTGATCGGCATGTAGTGTCGTTGAAATTCTAGGAGTGTTTCTGGTGTGTCATGTGAAGGAGGCGGCACCACGGTATTTGTCTTGTCCCGTGTCGGGTTGACTGTCGCTGCCTCAACAGCGAACTGGCCGAGAACGCCCTCGCAGGTGAAGTCTGGGACCGCTTGGGCGCGGTCGATCGCGTAGCCCATCTCGCGGAACGCAGCGAACAGGTAGAGTTCCCACAGCCGCGCATCAAACGCCGTCGTCTGGAACTGCTCGATGAAATTCCCGTCTGGATCCTCATACCAATGCATCATCGGCTCGATGATGCGGCGTGCCGCGATTTCGCCAGGATGCTCTGCAAGATGCAGGAACTTCGTGTCCAAACGATCTTTGGGCACTCTCGGCTGGAAAAAATCTAGGGGAGCGCCTATTTCATCGCCTTGGTAGTACTCCTCCTCTGAGGCTAAGGCGAGCCGTTCTATTTCACGACGAAGTAGGACTCTCGCACGACGAGACGAGGATTCAAAGCCGGTCGTGTATATGGCACGAAAGCGGCCACGCCGGTCCCGGCCCAGGACGCTGGCACCGAAATCGTTATCGCCGCGAGCTCTGACAACTATTCCCAGCACTCGCTCATTGGCATGCTCGAACCAAGCGAACTCCTGAAATACAGCTGGCAAGGACGCCCGGCAGTACCCGGCCAGAGCGTTGAAGCGCACCCTCGAAATTGGACGCATGGTTTCCTCTCATCCGAAGCGGGGGACCAGGTAGAGTAGCCGACGGCTTGCCGACGTGCCAGGGTTCTCACGCTGTTAAGACGGGCTAGCCGTACTGGCTGAGCAGCGCGGCTGGCCATTTTCCCCTTGCCGAGTCTTGCGATGGTAGCTACGCTGATTAAAAGTTCAGTTGTCGTGAATTTCCACACATAGAAAGGAACACCATGAACCAAAGATATCGGCTGTTCATAGATGCCGCCGAGTTCGAGGACAGCCAACTCGGACTCGGCACCGACCTGTCACTCATAAATGTCGCCGCCAGGGCGAAGATGCCTCTCGAAGAGGCCCACCAGCATGCGTCCCGCATGACTCGCGAGGGGCTCGCCTTCCCCATCCCCAAACGGCCCGATCATCTCAAACTTGACTACGACGCGATCAAGTTTTCTCGCCGACAGGGAGCCTGAAAAAGCTGAGGGCGGCGCACCAGGTGCATGGTTCTCCGCGCTCGGTGGTCGTGCGTTCCTTTGCTCCCCTTTAGTCGAGTGGCGTCGCCCCGAGATCCGCGATCAGCTGCTGGATCTTGACCCCTGGCTTCTTCTCTTGAGCAGTCGCTTCCATCTAGCCGACGGTCGACTTAGTCACCGTCCCATAACTCAGACCAGCCTTCACAAGCGCCGTGAGGACAGCCGTCTCATCCTCCGACGAGAAACGAAAGATGGCCCCATTCGATACTAGATGTCGGTATTAGAGTTTCATCACCAGAATCTAGCAGTTACGCCTACGATTTTCAGGTCGGCCCATCGGTGGACCGCCTGCCCCCCCCCCGCAGCGCAACTCTGTGCTGGCCCAGCCTCGATATCCTTGGCCGTGAGAAGTGCTCCTGCGTCGCTGCCAGCACCGCCAAATGGCAAGTCATCGCCGCCGCTGAGCAACGCGAGTGCGTCGGCAGGGGGACGAGAACGGGCTGGATTTGCGTCGGTGGGTTAGGATGAGGCGATAGCGATCGGGGTAGGGGCTGAGGAGGTTTGAGCTACCGGAGTCGGCTGCGGGACGACTACACCCCCGAGTTGCTGGTGCAGCCGCTCCAGCCAAGTAGCGGTCGATCCAATCCCATCGAGCTGGTGGAGCTAAGCTCGCCGCTCAACACCACCAACCTCGCCAGCCTCGCCAACGAGCCTCCTGCCATCGGCCTGTCCGTCGATCCATCACAGACTCAAACACTTGATATTTTCCACACTGAGCGGCGACAGTTTGCGAAGAGCGTCCGGTGCCGTCGCCGAGCCCGGCACTATCCAGGCGATCAGTTCCCGGACCATGCATCCGAAACCGCGTTTGAACTATCCACACGCTCGGGCTAACCCGCGAACTTCCTGCCCGCGACGCAGATGGGTGCCAGTTTGACTTCAAGCACAGTGTGAAGCATAATCCCCCGACCCCAACAGTGAGGAAAAGGGCACCATGCTAAAAATTACCGTGGATGTTTTCTCTGGCCGTCCCAATCCAACTTGGACGATCGACAACGATACGGTCGCTCGTGAAATTTTGACAGAGCTTGCGATGAATCGCGGCAGTTCGATCGCGGCGTCGGAGATGGGCACCCATCTGGGTTTGCGCGGAATTATCATCGAAACGCTCGACGATGAAACTGCATCCAACTATGGCATCGGTCATCAAGTTGCAGTAGCGACGGGCAAGTCTTTGGCTGAATCAAAGAGCTTAGAAATCGCACACCGCCTAATCAATCAGGCGCAACACGCGCAGCAAGATAAGTCAGAATTCATGAGCGCTGAGGACAACCGGGCATTCTTGAATGAACTGATTAAGTCCGTTCGATCAACGGCGTCGAGCCGAAGAACGGTAAAGGATGTCATCGGTGAATCCGTCACGGCCGCCGGTCCATGCACGTACGAGATCAGTACGTTTAATCCGGATTTTTGGAACAGCGATCAGACCACAAGAGAAACGAACAATTGTTACAACTATGCGCGAAACAAGAGAACTAATACGTTTGCGCAGCCTGGGAAAGCCCACGGCTACTCATTGAGTATTAGTTGTGGTTCAGTAACACATGGCGCGTTACTGGATGGCGCGCACCAGCGATTTGATTGTTTCCCGGACACAGAAATCCCACGTTGGATGATGGCGATGGTCATTTGGCCCGGCCGAGATTATCATTGGTATCGCGAGGCCAAAGACGGATTTTTCGGTCACAAGCCGGGACGAACTGCGGCCAGAAACACCGATGAGAGTGGTAACATTATCAGAAGCCCCGAGACGGCCAACAGAGGACCCTACACCGACTTCTGCGGGCGTTTCTACGCATGCAAGAGCATGGTAATCAGCTAAGCTAGGTGTTGCGGTACCCCGTGCGACTGCTATAGTAAATTTAAGGGTACCGCATGCCCATCAACCCCACACCTTCGGAGGTCTCGTAAGTCATGGAAAAGCAAAGCAAGCTGTCGTTTAGCGTCCTTCTTGCGCTAGCTTCTCTCAGCATGTCTGCCTGTCAAGGCGGCGGCACGATGACCCCCTCTGCTGCCATGGACATGTCGGATACATCTAAGCTGGTCAGACTGGAAGCTGTGCTATATGCTGGAATGCCTAATCCCGCTGCATACATCGATGACACTGGTATTGCAATTATCGGTGATATGATAATGCAGGAACCTGCTGCGCCGCCGACAGCTACCATTCCAGACAGACTGGGATATAATGGTTTCGCACTCGTCGATATGTATAAGGTACGGATAGGCGGAAATGATCATGTAAGAATTTACAACCAAATCGTAGTTGCTCAATCGGGGGATCAAGTCAAAAAGTTCACAGACACGGGGCGGATATTAGAAAAGAAGCTGTTTGAAATCATTAAACCGAATCTCTCTGCTGACGATGTTACGTACATTGGTGCTGAGCTGATGAAATAGGACATCTTTCAGATCGGCGACAGTCTGGCATGGAATGTCCGTTGTCGTCGCCGAGGCTCGCAACGGCTCGCCCAACCGGTATGCCTGTTATGAACGGCGAAGCCGATCCCCTGTTCCTCCTCCAACACCGTCTCCAAAAAACCAACAAATTACCTAC
>DAORCZ010000359.1:0-7738 GCA_035345735.1 Pseudomonadota bacterium
GCTTGCCGGTCTGCGACTCATCCCAGACAAGCTGACCCAGCAGCACGGCTTGCCCGACCTTGTACTCAATGTCCTGGGTCTTGATGTTGGCCGCTTTGGCTTCGGCCGCCTTGGGCTCGGCGGCCTTGACTTCGGCGGCTGTGTGGGCGGGCTTCGCCGGCGATTTTCCTTCGGCAACCGCCCACCAGAGCGGGCCGATCAGGCCGAACACAACAGCAGCAGCAGTCCGTGTTTTCTTCATGGTCTTCTGTCCTTTCGCGAGGGTCGGGCCCGTTGTCCCACGACTGCGACTTAGCTGCCAACCGCAAGCATCAGTCAGCAAAAAAGCCCCGCGACCCCGCGCCGGTCACCTGTCGGGGCTTGCGAATCCGTCGAGCGCCAAACGGATAGGCTTTCGCCGCCGACCGTGATAGGCATAGCAGGATGTCTTGGCGAGACAGCCAAGGGCAAGATGCGACGCAGGGAGGACGAACTGGACGCCAATCGGCGTGGCCGTTGTCGTGTAGCGTCGCTCTGCCGGGCACCGCGCTCGTCATCGTCTGCTGGCTTGGCTGGGTCCCTCGGCTGGCGGCGCAGACGCCGCGACCTGCCCCATCAGCGACGACGGCACCCGGGCGTGCGGCGACAACTCCCGAGCAGAAGCTAGAGCGCGCTCGGCTGGCCTACTTGCGGGGCGACTATGGCTCGGCGGTGGCCACGCTGCGGCCGCTCTTGTATCCGCAGACGCTGCTTGCCGTCGAGGATCAGGTGATCCTGGCGCACAAGCTCTTGGCCATTAGCGCATTTTTCGAACATGACGAGCCGGCCGCCGAGCAGGAGTTCAACGTCCTGCTGTCGCTGCGCCCCGACTTTGCGCTCGATCCCGTCGTCGATCCGCTGCAAGCGGTCGCCTTCTTGGACGATATTCGTCGCCGCAATACCGAGCGTCTGCAAGAGATCCGTCGCCGCCAAGCGGAAGAAGAGCAGCGCCGCCGCGCCGAGGCCGAGGCTCTGCAGAAGCAGGCCGAGCTTCTCGCCGAGAAGCGCAGCCGTCGCGTCTACATCGAGCGGGTTATCCACCGCCGCTTCAGTGCGCTTGATCTCCTGCCATTTGGCGTCCCGCAGTTGGTCGCCCGTCGTCGAGCGGTGGGGGCGGTTCTGCTCGTCGGCGAGGCGCTAAGCGGCGGCGGTTCGCTGGGTACCTGGTTGGCCGTGCGGCTGCTGTATCCCGACGGCAAGGTGCCGACGGCGCAGCTCAAGACGGCGCAGGCACTCACCGGTGTCTACCTGGGCAGCGGTGCGGTGTTCTGGGGGCTGGTCTTGGGCGGCTTGGTCGACGCCCTGGTCCACGCCCGCACGGTCGTCGAAGTGCGTGAACTCTCCGCGCCTCCGGCCGATCTGCCGCCGCCCAAGACCGAGCCTGCGTCGAGCCCACAGTCCTCACCAGCAGCCGGCCCGTCGGCTTCACTGCGGACTGAGCTGCGCTCTTCGAGTCCGCCGCGTCTGAGCCTTCGTCCGCAGCTTGTGCTGCTGCCTGATATCGGGCCTGCTTCGACGGGAGGATTGTTCATGCTCGGGGGGGAAGGACGCTTCTGATGCCGACGCCGATTGTCCTTAAGCTGCTGTCGGCCGCCCCCGGTTCGACGCCAAGCAGTGGGCCACCGAGCCAGGCCGGGGGCAGCGCCTCATCGCCCGGTCTCGGCCGTCGCTTCCGTCTGAACAAGCGGCTGTTGACCATCGGCCGCAGCCCCGAAAACGACATCGTTCTATCCGACCCCAAGGTGCATGTCAGCCACGCCTACCTGCAGGTCGACCAGAAGCTCGACGGCAAGGGCGAGCCCATCGGCTTTGGTGAGTACCTTATGGTCGGGGTCGGTGAGGACTTCTTCGTCAACGGCAAGAAGAAGGGGAAGTGCAAGCTGGCGCTCGGCGATGTCGTGCGCTTTGGCAGCACCGAGCTTGCGCTGCAGCACGACGATCCACCAGCGGCCCCTGCGGTATCGGAAGATCGCGAACGCGCCGTCCTCAATGCCTACCGCAAGCTGCACTGGTTTTCCGAGAGGCTGCTCGGCCGCTATGCGCTCGACGAGCTCCTCGCTGATTTGATCGACGCCATCGTCGAGATCACGGGGGCCGATCGCGGCTTCCTGGTCCTCTTGGAAGAGGGCAAGCCGCGCATCCACGTCGCGCGTACCCTGCGCAAAGAAGCGGTCAGCGAGCCGGCGCGCGAGCTGTCCGATTCGATCGTCGATAAGGTGCTGCGCACCGCCCAGCCGGTCATCGTCAGCGATGCGCTCGGCGATGCCGAGTGGAGCCATGCTGAGAGCGTCCTGCACCTGCGGCTGTCCTCAGTGATGTGCGTGCCGCTGCGCGAGGGCGGCAACTTGCTGGGGGCGCTGTACGTCGGCTCCAGCCAGGTGAAGAACCTGTTTAAGCAGAGCGACCTCGAAGTGCTGACCATCCTGTCGGCGCAGGCCGCGCTGATCTTGAAGAACGCCCGCCTGGTCAGCGCGCTCAAGAGCGACAACCAGCGGCTCGGGGCCGAACTAGAGCAGATCCGCTTTGGCTCGGTGCTGAGCATCGGCGCGGGCGCCGGGGCTTCGCCCGCCATGCAGGAGGTCCTGCGCACCGTCGCCAAGGTCGCGGGGGCTGATGTCTCGGTGCTGATCACTGGCGAGACCGGCACTGGCAAAGAGCTGATCGCGCAGGAAATTCATCGTCGCTCGTCGCGCAAGGGCGGGCCGATGCTGGCCATCAACTGCGGCGCCATCCCCGAGCAGCTTCTTGAGTCCGAGCTCTTCGGCTATGTGCGCGGCGCATTCACCGGCGCCGATCGCAGCAAGCCCGGGCGCTTCCACGCAGCGAGCGGTGGCACGCTATTTCTCGACGAGATCGGCGAGATGCCCATGGGGCTGCAGGTCAAGCTCTTGCGCGTGCTGCAGGAGCGCGCGGTGACCCGCGTTGGCGACACCAAGCCCGAGCCGATCGATGTCCGCGTCATTTCGGCGACGCATCGCGATCTGCTGACCGAGATTCGCACTGGGCGCTTTCGCGAGGACTTGTACTACCGCCTCAACGTCGTACCGATTCACCTGCCGCCGCTGCGCGATCGTGGCGAGGACATCCTGATCCTGGCGCGCTACTTCATGCAGCGCGGCGCGGCCGAGCTAGGCATCGCAGCCCGCAGCTTGGCTCCGCGTGCCGAACAAGCGCTGCTCGTGCATCCCTGGCCGGGCAATATTCGCCAGCTAGAAAACCTGATCAAAAAGGCCCTGGTGCTCTCGGATCAGCTGGTGCTTGAGCCTGAAGATCTGGGCCTGTCGCCACCCAGTCCGCCGGCTGGCGCTGGTGCCGAGCCATCGGCGATTGCCGAGGCGATCGTGCCACTGGCCGAGGCGAAGGAGCGCTTTGCGCGTCGCTATGTGCTCGATGCGCTAGCGAAAAACGGCGGCAACCGGGCGCAGACCGCGCGCGATCTGGACGTCGATCCGCGAACCATCTTTCGCTTTTTAGAGCGCGAGCAGCGTGATGGCGAGAGCAGTGGTGGAGAAGGGGAACCCGTCGGGTAGAGCCGACGTGAGGGCGTGCGGCTAGTCGGCGCGGGTGTAGCGCCAGACCCCGGGAGGCTCAAGGGCGCAGCGGCTGATGCGCTGCGGCACCGGCTCGGCGCCGAGAGCCAGGCAGCTTGCGGCTTCGCCTTCGCCGGGCGTGCTGAGAAATTCGCGATCCCAGGGCATGACGATCTCAAAACCGCCTGCCTGGCTGGCGCGCACCCGTGGCAGCAGGGTGACGGGTACGCGGCGGCGACAGCGCTGCAGGAGATGCGCGAGCAAGCTCTCGCCCGCTGGCAGCTCTCGCCTGGCAGCAGCGACTTCGGCCGCTAGATCTTCGAGGGTACTGACGGTGGGCGGCGGCAGGTTGAAGCCTTCATGCGTGTAGGCGGCGATCGCGGCTTCGGCCGTCATCCAGCGCAGATCGAAGACTTCTTGCGCATCGACCTGCGGGGCTTGGCCGGGCGGCAGCGCCCACAGAAAAAAGTCGGTGTCGAAGCGCTTCGGCTCGGCCGAGGGCGTAATCCAGCGCGCGAAGGACACCAGCTCGGCAAGATTATCGACGCGCAACGCGGCTTCTTCGTGTAGCTCGCGGGCGGCGCAGCGGGCGGTGGTCAGCTCGGCAGTCGGCTGACTGTCGGCTTCATCGACGCGCCCACCGGGGAAGACGTAGGCGTTGGCCATGAAGCTGGCGCGCTGGCCTCGTCGCACCAGCAAGACTTCGATGCGGGCAGAGTCCGCGCTGGCCGAGTCAGCAATCTGGCGCAGGACAAGAACGGTGGCGGCTCGACGAGGTGTAGTCATGAGCGAAAGCGAGTAAAGAGCTCGCGCAGATCCGCGGGGATGTCGCGCGACTTGAAGGTATCGAGATCGATGCAGGCGAGCGTGATTTTGGCCGTCACGCAGTGGACGCCATCGCGGTGACGGTGGCCCTCGTAGTGCAGGGTCAGGCTGCGGCCGCCCAAACGATCGACGGTGATCGCGATGTCTAAGCTGTCGCCGTAGCGCAGCGGCTGCTTGAAGTCGGTCTCGACGTGCACGGTCGGGAAGCCGATGCGCTCGCGATCGAGGAGCTGGAAGTAGCTAAACGGGCTGAGGTTGAAGAAGTCCTCGAAGGCCTCGTGGAAGTAGATGTAGTACTGCGGGTAGTAGACGATGCCGGCGTGATCGACATCGCCGAAGCGAACCGGAATCGAGGTGCGGAAGGGCATGGCAGGGTGGGCGAGCGGCGGCGGGAGGTGTGGCTAGAGGGTCAGGCTGATGGTGCCGCGCAGGACTTCACGGACGCGCCCTTCGACCTGCACGTTCTTGCCATCGCACTGGGCGCGCAGCAGGCTGCGTCGTCCGGGCGCTCCCTCGACGCGACCGCGGGGCGGGCCCTGATCGATCTCGACCGTTTGGTTGCTGCCCAGGACATGGTGGTGCTGCAGGTAGACGGCGAGCGCTGCAGCGGCACTGCCGGTTGCCGGATCTTCCTGTGGCGCGTCCGAGGCGAAGAATCTAGCCCGCACGCGCAGCGGCTGGTCCGGGCGACGGGCATCGCGCAGCGGATCGGCGAAGGCGAAGGCCATGATGCCTAGCTCGGCTCCCAGCATGCGCTCGGCAACGACGACATCGCGATAGGACGACTCGATGGCATCGACATCCGCGGCCGAACGCAGCGGCACCACAAGCTGCAGCGCGCCGCCGTTGACCACCTGGGGATGCAGCAGGCGCTCGCTGTTTCCCTGTGACACGCCGGGAGGCGCCGCGCTCAGGCGGTCCGAGGCCAAGCCCAGCGCCGGGGGCAGCCAGGCCAGTCGCTCGTCGGTGATCGGCGGGGTCTTCACGCCGATGCGGTCGTGCGCAAAGCGAGCCCGCTCGGGCTTGTCGCCCCCTTCGACGGTGACCGGCACCACCCCGAGCCCCAGCTGAAGCCGCACCGTGGTGCGCGGGGCTCGCCAGGTCAGGGTACCGTTTTGTAGCAGCGCGAACGCTGTACCGAGGACCGGGTGACCGGCAAAGGGGATCTCTTTGGCCTGCGTGAAGATGCGCACGCGGGCATCGGCCTCTGGATGAGTCGGCGGATAGAAGAACGTCATCTCTGACAAGCTGAGCTCACGCGCGAGCTCGATCAGGGCTTCTTCAGGGATGCTGCTGCCGTCCAGTACCGCCAGCGGATTCCCACCAAATGGCTGCTCTGCGAAGACGTCCACCCAGACGAACGACACGGGCCGGTTCATAGCGCCCACCTTGTCGTTATTGCCTGGCGATGTCAAGCCGGGCCCTCGCACGGTCCTGGCGCTGGCCTAGCACTGACTAATCAGCAGGATCAGCAACAGGACAAAGAGCATCACGAACAGACCCGCGACGGCAGCCAGCCACTTCACAAGCTCGCGATCGGCCAGGATGGACTGCAGCGCGGCCGGTAGCTGGTGGCTGCGGTGCTCTGCCACGTGGTCGGCTACACGAGCCAGGAACGAAGCGCTGCGCTCGGCGAGGCGAGCGGCCATGCCCGGTGGCTGCAGATGCTGCTGTGCCGGGATGGGTGCGGTGGCCGCTGGAGTCGCCGGCGTCATGGGCGTTGGCGGAAGCTGCTTGCCGACCGGCGTCAGATACTCCGAGGTGCTCGCCTCTTGTCCGCGGCTTGGCACCGAAGTCGTCGCAGCGGGTGGGCTGGTCTGCACTGGGCCCGACTTCATTCCCGGCAGGGCTGCCATGCTGCCCATCCCCGGCAGCGGCGCTTCACCGGTCGCGGCCGCGGCTTCCGCTTGCTGCGCCAGCATGCGGGCTCGCTCGCGCGCCAGCATGTCGGGAGTCAGAGCTCTTAAGCCCTGCGTGACCACGGCTTTGACGCCGGGATCAACCTCGCCATCGATCCCCGAAAAAATCACGTCGTCGCCCGAGAGCTCCATCAATCCGTCGGCATCGGCGGCAGCGCCCGCGGTGCCCCGTCCCGGGCCGGCTGACTCGGCGGCAGCGCCCGCCGGGGGACTCGCGGCTCCGGCGTCGTCTTCCCAGCCGCTGGCGATCTTTTTGCCTTCGTCCTGCGTCTCTTGCGCCCAGCGCTTGAGATCGAGGTTGGTGCAGCCGCGCAGCGACGGCACCCGGTTCATCACACCGGTCAGCGCATCCGCGAAGGCGATGCCCGAGGTGTAGCGGATGGTGAGATCACGCGTCAGCGCCGTCATCAGCACATCCTCCAGCTCTTTGGGGATGTTCTGCGTCGTGGCGGAGGGCCGCGGGATGTCGGCCTTGAGCACGCGGTTTACGACCATGAACTCGTTGCCGCCGCCGAACAGTCGCCGTCCGGTCAGCATCTCCCACAGCACGATCGCGGCACCAAATACGTCGGTGGCCGGCACAACCTTCTGCGCCACCTGCTCAGGCGCCATATAGGCCAGCTTGCCCTTGATGATGCCGGTCTGCGTCTGCGGCCCGAAACCGCCAATCGCCTTGGCGACGCCGAAGTCGATCACCTTGACCGCACCCTCCGTCGAGATCATGACGTTTTCGGGCGACACATCGCGGTGGATGATCGGCTGCGGCTTGCCGGTCTTGGCATCCTTGTGCATGTGGGCATGGCCCAGTCCGCGGGCGATCTCGCGAGCGACAAACGTCGCAATTCGCGGCGGCATCGGGCGGCCCGTAAAGCCATAGGTCGCGATGCGCATCAGCTGCCAAAGCTGCTGGCCGCGGATGTACTCGCTGACGATGAACGGGACCTTAAAGCCCAGCGTCCCGTCGACAGCCTCTTCGAGCGCGAAGGTCCGGGTCAGGTTGGGGTGCTGCAGCCCGCGCACCAGCTTCGCTTCGTTGAGAAACATCTCGCGGAAGATGGGAAACTCGGTCGACTTGAACAGCGAGGGCTTGATGCGCTTGACGACGACTTCGGTGTTGGGGCCTAGCGAGACCCCCTTGCCGACGTACTGCGCGCGGTACACCTCGGCCATGCCGCCTTCACCGACTTGCTCGATGAGCAGGTAGTCCCCTAGCGCCTGCGGGCCGGTTGCGGCCATCAGAGTAAACGTACCGCAACGATGACTTTTTTTGTTCGCTTTCGACGCAGAGAAGGGGGCGGAAAATTTGCCTACTGAGACCGACCAAGCCTCCCAGTACAATCCCAAAAGCGAGGCCTCGATCGTGGGTCAGATATGAGCCCCAAAAGCCAGGAAGGGATGCCCATCGTGACGCGGATTCGAACGTGGCGGAGGCGGGTGCGGCTGGTC
>DAORCZ010000360.1:0-7736 GCA_035345735.1 Pseudomonadota bacterium
GTTTTGTGCCGGCGCAGCCGAAGCGAGCGGTGTACGCGCTGATCGCGGCACTGTCCTCGGGCTTTCCCAACTATCGCCACCAGGCCGATGCCCTGCGGCAGTACTGGCTGCTGCGCCAGGCCGGCGTGCCCGACGAGCACATCGTGCTGATGCTGGCCGACGACATCGCCAACGCGCGGCAGAACCGCCGCCCCGGCCAGGTGCAAAACGAGCTTGCGGGCCCCGATCTGCGAGCCGGTGCCGTGCCCGACTATGGCCTGCAGCTCACCGCGCCCGAGCTGATGGATGTCCTGCTCGGGCAAGCCTCCGCCAGCACTCCGGCGGTGCTAACACCCAGCGCGGACAGCAACTTGTATGTCTATCTCGTCGGGCACGGCGGCGAGGGAGGGCTGGCCATCGGCGCCACCAGTGCCTCTGATGGACTGGCTGGGCGCGGCAGTCTGCTGTCTCCCGCGTTGTTGCGGGAGACGCTGTGTACGCTGAAGAGTCAGGGCAAGCTGCGGCGTGCTCTCGTCGTGATCGAAAGCTGCTTTGGCGGCGTGTTTGGCGAAGCGTCGAGCGGTGGTCTAGAAGCAGGCTGCGATGACGGCAGTGCACTCTCCGGCGCGGTGCTGCTGTCTGCCGCCAACAGCGACGAAAATTCCGTCGCCACGAGCTACGATTCCAGCCTCTCGGCCTGGCTCGCCGATGAGTTCTCGCAGCGGCTCGCGCGCTTCGCCGAAGCCAGCCTGCGCCCATCGATCGTCGAGCTGTACAAGACCACCTACGTCGCCGTGCCGGGTTCGCATGTGTCGATCTACAACACCGGGGCGGCCGGCCAGCTCAGCACCGTGCCGCTCAGCGAATTTCTCCAGCCATGACGCACTCCGTCGATGCGAGGAGCCAGTGGGGCGCACGAACCGCACGCCTCCCCTTCGGGGTACAAGTCGAAGTCAGGGCGCGGGAGCTATTCGCACTGCCGCACGGCCGTGACCAGGCCGGCATCGACAGAGACCGTGCGGGTCTGCCCGTGGCCGAGGCTGATGATGTGCTCACCCGCGGGCAGGTAGTAGGTGTCGCTGAGTACGCACTGGCCATCGCGACTGGTGAAGATCTGGATCAGGCCCATCTTCTTTTTGAGGCGTCCGCTGGCTTCGCTGACGGCTTGCGTCGCCTCGGGGGAGCGCTGGATGGGGGCCAGGGCTTCGAAGCTCGTATAGGCCGACATGGCCTCGCGCCACTGGCCGCGCAGCTCCTGTGCGGTGCCGGTCAGCCACAGGATCTCGCCGAGGGCGGGTGACTTGCTGGCGCCCCGTCCCAGCAGGCGACGAGCCCGATCGCACTGGCGCAGCGCCTGCGCGTACTGCTTGCCGCGGATGGCAGCGCGGGCTTCCTGCAGCAAGGCCTCGATCTTGGCGGCAAGCTCGATGGTCTTGGCTGCCGCGGCAGATCGGGCGTCCACCGTCACATCAGGCGCAGCATCGGGCGCAGCATCGGGCGCAGCATCGGGCCCCGCGTCGCTGGCTGGTGTCGCGGTGGCATCGCGGGGCGCGGCATCGCTAAGCGTTCCGAGGTCGGCGGGCGCGGGGGGCGCTTCCGGCCGAGTGGACGTGGCACTGGGGGGCGCAGCCGGTGCGGAGGTCCCTGGCTCGCGGCTTGGAAGCTTGCTGGTCAGCTGAGCCACCGTCAGCTGCACCGCTGGACTGGCGTCGTCGCGCAGCCCGATGAGGATATCGCGGAAGGCGGGATCGAAGGTCTTGCCGTACAGATCGAAAGCCAAGACCGCGACACGCTGGCGGTGGGTGGCCAGGGCATCACTGCTCAGCGCCCGCAGCAGGCGCTGCGCCACACTGGGCGAGAAATGCGTCAGCAGGGCCAGCAGCGTGGCCCGCTCGGCGGGGGCGCTACGGATGACGCGCTGGATAAGCTGGGGGGGCTCGGGGATGTCTTCCCCCAGTCGCCGCAGCAGGCCGTAGGCCAGCACCCCTTCGATACCGGGCGAAGCCAGGGCCTGCCGTAGTACCGGCTTGGCGTTGGTCTGACCCAGCAGGGCCAGACGCTGGGCCGCGGCAAAGCGAACCTGCTCATCGGGGTCGGCCAGGGCCTCGCTGAGCAGTGAGACCTCTTCGAGGAAGTCGACCGCCAGGCGTCGAAGCTGGGGGCTGCTGGAGGTGGCGCCGGCGCGCAGCGCATCGCGGTGCTGGGCTTGACCTAGCTGGACCAGGACGCCACTCGCCACGATGCGGTCGGCCTGATCGCTGCCCTGGGCAATGCGATCGAGCGGGCCGAGCACAATGCCGTCCGCCTGCTGATCCCCTCGATTGCGCAGCCCGCCGACGACCTGCGAGATCGAGTGCATGCCGGTACTGCGGACCTCCGCATCGCTGTCGGTCAAGCTATCCAGCAGGGCCTGCAGAGCGGTGCGCACAAGCTTGCGGCCCAGGGCCTGCGCCGCGCCCCGCCGCACATCGCGCTCGCGATCGCGCAGCGCCTGGCGCAGCGATGGCACGGTGCTCTCCGCATCCAGCACGCCCAGCATCTCGACCGCCAGCTCACGCGTGGCCCCGCTGTCGCTGCCCAGGGCCATGTGCGAAAAGGACAGGCTGCGCTCGGCAAGCTGCGCGCTCTGACCGACGAACAGCCGCAAGATGGCGGCGGAGGCGGCAAAGCTTAGGCGCTGCCCGCTGGGATCGGTGAGCAGGCGGGCCAGTGGCAGGACGGCCTCGTCGCGATCGCAGTCGGCCAGGCCTTCAATCGCGATCTGACGCGTGGCGTCGGGCTGGCGGCCATCGCGCAAGGTGTTCAAGAGCTGCTGCTGCGCCGCTTGCGGACACTCGCCCAGCGAGACCAGCAGCCGCGTCGCGAGCACTGCCTGGGCGCCCGCCCCCGCGCTTGCCCGCAGGCGCTGCCGCCCGGACTCGTCCCCCAGCTTGGCCAGGCTGAAGAGCAGCAGCGGATCGCTGGCCAGCGCAGGGCTCGTGGCCAGTTCCTCTAGCTTGTGGCGCGCCTGCTCGTCCCCCAGGCGGGCCAGCATGGTCAGCACCGGTAGCAGGCGCTCGGGCGCGGCGGTGCTGCTCGCAATCAGCTGGCGCAGCAGCGGGGCCCCTTCCAGATCGCCCTGCTCAAGCAGGCGCAGCGCGGCTTCTATCTGCGTCAAGTGGTCCGCACTCTGCAGTAGGCCGTGCAGCACCGCCGTCCCTTTGGGATGCGAGAGCTGCAGCAGCGCCGTTGCCGCCTCCATACGGGTCCGCTCATCGGCGCCCCCTTCAACCAGACGCAGCAGCCCAGCCTGCGCTGACACGGCACCCAGGTTGCCAAGCGCGCGGGCTGAAACGGCACTGAGGGGGGGCTCCTGCAGCAGCGGCTCCACGACAGCGCCTTGCGCGGGATCGTGGCTCTTGCCAATCGCCGCGATGGCGGCACTGCGCTGGTCCAGGCTTCCCACGCGGACACCTGTCTGCAGCGTCTGCCGCGCCAGGGTGCGGGCTTGGCCATAAGACAGCGGCGCGGGGCGGCCCCACAGACCGTAGCCGCCCACAAGCAGCAGCGAGACCAGCCCACCCCCAAGCAGCGCATGGCGCAGGGGCCGGCTGCCTCCGCCCGGTCGGGGCTCCAGGCTGGCGAGCTCGCCTGCCACCTGCTGCATGCTTGGCCGGGCGCTCTCCCCCATGCTGAGCATGCGCTCGATGAGCCCTGCGAGCTTGCGCGGAGCCTTATTATTGATGGTAAGTATAGGAACTAATGAGCTATTGAGTAATTTTAGCGAGCTGGTCTCATACGGCATGCGGCCGGTGACCAGCTCATACAGGATGACGCCCAGGGCGAAGACATCGGCGGCGCCGTTCACCGACTCGGCATGGCCAAACTGCTCGGGAGCCATGTAGAGCGGCGTGCCGATGACCGCGCCAGCCTCCGTCTTTACTCGGCCTGCGACATTCCCAGGCGTACTCCTTTTTTGCAGCTTGGCAATTCCGAAGTCGAGGACCTTGACCTGCTTCTCGCCCGGCCGGACCGGATCAGGAACCAGCATGATGTTCTCGGGCTTGAGGTCGCGGTGAATGATTCCTTTTTCGTGCGATGCAGCGAGGGCACGAGCGAGTTGTAGGCCGATTCCTAATACCACCGCGATAGACGGCGGCTCATGGGGCTTGGCCAGCCACTGCCGCAGCGACTGTCCCTCCAAGTACTCCATCACAATGTAGAGGGTGCCGTCGGCAAGCTGGCCCTGATCGAAGATCTCGACCAGGCCGGGGTGGCGGATGATGTTGACGGCTCGTGCTTCGTTGAGGAAGCGCTGGGCCTGCTCGCGATCCTCTGCGAACTCGGGATGCAGGACTTTCACCGCGGCGCGGTGCCCGATCTCGCTGTGTTCGGCTTCGTAGACGATTCCCATGCCGCCTTCGCCGATCTGTCGCACCAGGCGGAAGTTCCCAAAGCGCATGCCCGGGCCGGGACTTTTCTCAGGGCTGTCGGCTGGGGGTGTGCGGGTACTGTTCAGCGCGTGATGCTCGGATCTGGGACCGGCGACGGTGTGCATGTGTCCGGCGAGCTGCGCCTGCCAACCGCCGCTGTCCTGCTTTTGGGATAGCGGCTGCAACAACTCGGCGACCGCCAGAGCCGTCGGTCGCTGCGCCGGATCGGGATGCAGGAGGCTGGCGAGAGAGCCAATTCGCTCACTCGGCAGTGCTCCACTCCCGCGCAGCGCTGCTTCCGCCTCCTGGAGGCTTTCGGGGGGCTGCGCGCTGAGCGCTTCGATGAGCATCACCCCCAGCGAGTACACGTCGCAGGCCGCGCGGGAAGCCACGGTGGCTGGCCCCCCGCGCAGTTCGGGCGCCACGTAGATCTGGCCCAGGTCGTGCACCGAGCCGGTCGGCGAGGCCAGCACCTCGACCAAGCCGAGGTGCAAGGGCAGGATCTGCAGCTCGTTAGGCTGAGTGTCGCTGTCGATGACCACCTGCTCCGGCGAGAGGCGCAGGTGATGGATGTCGGCGGCGTGGGCGCGGGCCAGCAAGGCGGCCAGGCGGCTGAAGATGATCCAGGTGCCCGGCAGAACCGCCCCGCTGCGCGCCGCGAACAGCGATGCCAGCGTCGAACCCGCCCCACATGGAGTGACCCAGAGCAGCGAGCCGCCGGTCTGGCGTTCCAGTCGATAGCTACCGGCCGGCTGCGCCGTGATCTCCGGCAAGCGCGCTGCGAGCCCCTCCAATAGCGGGAGGGCTCGTCGTTCCTGCACGAGCTGAGCCGGCAGCAGCGTCAGCGCAACGGCTGGCTGCTGATCTCGCTGACCCAGGAAGCTCTGGCCGATGCCGACCCCGGCTAGCGGTCGCAGCGCTTCGTACGCTCCTATTCGCATCCTTCGGCCTCACCCCAGGCCACAGCCCCCCGGCCGCTGCCCATGCTGACTAGGGGTCAGTCTAGCCGATCCGCCCCCGTCCGAGTTTCCGATCTCGGTGCGAGCCCATGTCGTCGGTCCGTGGCCCCGGCGTCGGGCGCGATCGGCGCGATGTTATGATGTGCGCACCACGGGGGATGCGTGGGCCCATGCGCGATCGGGTTTTCGGGGTGTGCGATAGGTCGGCTCGTCGGCGAGCTGCGGGCTTTGGGGCAGGCTTGCTTGGCCTTGTGGGTTGCGCCACAGTGGGCCGGGCCGACCCACTGCCGCCGGCCGGCGCAGACAGCGAGATGACGGTAAACGGCGAGGCGGGGGCGCTGCTGTTTGTGGACGGCAAGGCCAGTGGGCGTTTGCCGCTTGCCGCTCCGCTCTCGCTCCCGGCTGGTGCGCATCGCTTTCGCATCGATGTCCGCGGCAGTCGCTACGAGTCCGACGTGCTGATGATTCCTAGCGGTCGCGTTGTCGAGCTCAGCCTGACGCGCGGTACCAAAGGCACCGCCATCGCGGTGCTCACCCTGACGCCGATGATCATGCTGCAGCTGCGTGGGGGCGGAATCGACGACAGCCTCCGGCTTGCACTGTGGCGAGCCGCGCAAGAAGGGGCGCGCGCCGAGCACGCAGTCCTTGTTCCCCCCGAGCGGCAGCAGGCGCTCGCCCCCCGCGACTGCCAGGCCGATCTCGACTGTCAGCTCAGCTCGGCGCAGAGCGTCGATGCCCGCTTCGTCTTGGCGGTCGATCTCCCGAGTCTGGCCAGCCTGCCACCGGCGGGGGCCGCCGATTCTCCCAGTCAGCGCTGCGGCCTGCGGGGCGAGATCCTCGATGTCAGTACCGCCCAGCGCGCCGCCGCCGCCGAAGCCAGCCCCCACTGTGTGAGTGGGGAGGATCAGGTCCTGGAGTCGCTGGTCCGCATGGTGCGGCAGCTTGTCTCGGTCGCGACCCACCATGGCCGGGGCTCGCTCTCGGTCCGCACAACGCCCAGCGGAGCCAAGATCTCCGTGGCCGGACGCCTGCGTGGGACGACGCCCTGGGCCGGCCCCTGCTTGGCTGGCAAGCACACCTTGGTCGTCGAACTGGACGGCTTCGAACGCTTTGAGACCAGCGTCGACATTCCCGCCGCGCAGCTCACCAGTCTGCCGATCGAGCTAGTGCCCATTCCGCCGCCGGTCGCCCCGCCGGAACCACCGCCGCCCGCTCCGCCCGTTGTGGCCCCGCCACCTTCTGTCGCCGCACCGGTCGAAGTTCCGAAAGCCCCAGCGGTGCGTCCGCGCTGGCGCTTCATCACCGGCGGCGCTCTCATCGGGGCGGGGGGGCTCTTGGGCGGCTTTGGCGTGTCCGCGCTAACGCAAGACGGCGGCTGCGCCGATATCCCAGCCCGCACCAGCGGCGTCTGCAACGAACTCTACAGCACCGTCGGAATCGGCGGCAGTCTGCTGGGATTTGGCATTGCCCTTGCCGCCGGCGGTGCGTTGCTGATGGCCTGGCCGCCGCCAGCATCTTCCGCGACAACGCGAGGTGTTCGATGAAGCCTGCACGCCTAGGTCTGATGCTCCTTTTTCTTCATGCCAGCTGCGATGCGCTCTGGCACCCATTTCGGATTCCCAACGGCCAAGCCTGCGAGCAAGCCGCCGCCGACTTCTGCGGCCCCGGGATGTCTTGTGATCGCGTACTCAACACCTGTGTACCCGATACCGCGCCGACCCCCAGCGTAAGCAGCGTGACGCCCGCCCTCGGGCCGACCTCCGGCGGCACCACCCTGACTCTCGACGGTAGCAACTTCGTCGCGGGTACTGGCGTCAGCATCGCCGGCCTGGCGGCGACACAGGTCACGGTGGTCTCGCCGAATCGCATCACACTCTCACTCCCTGCCAGCCCGGGCAGTCTGGGCCTGGTCCCCATCGTGGTCAGCAATCCGGACGGACACAGCAGCAGTCGTTCCGATCTCTTCAGCTACTACCTCACCACCATCAGCTTCGGAGCCATGACCAGCTTCGCAAGTGGCAGCTCCGGACCCTATGTCATCGACGTCGGAGACTTCAACAGCGACAGCCAGACTGACATCGCCATTCTCCACTCCCCTGGCGTCTCTCTCAGGACGCTCTTTGGAAACGGCCAGATCCAGTTCGCCCCCGGAAAATCCAGCGCCGTCCCAGGCGGTGCGCATGGGATTGTGCTGGGAGACTTCAACCAAGACGGACGAGTGGATATCGCTGTCGTCGCGACCTCGGTCTTCGTGTTCTTGGGGAAGGCAGGAGGAGCGCTGGATAATGCGATAGAGATGTCGGCCGGGGTTGGGCCGCTGGGGTTGGTGACCGGGGACTTTGATGAGGATGGGCGCCTGGATTTGGCGACGGCGGCGGCTACTTCC
>DAORCZ010000361.1:0-7733 GCA_035345735.1 Pseudomonadota bacterium
GACGATGGCGTGGGTGGGGGCCGAGCCGGGCTGCCCACGGATATCGAGGACTTGTAGACGCGGTGGCAGGTCATCGGTGTCGGAGGACTCTTGCTGGGCGCCGACGACGGTGTCCGAAATGCGCTCGGCGGCCTCGCGCGGGCCGTCGCCGTAGCTGTAAGCCAGGCCTTCCGAGTTCTGGGTAAAGCGCGACGAGACGACGACCTGGATGGCGGTCCCGCGCGGGGTCTTGAGCAGTCGCTTGCCGAGGATTTCGCAGATGGTGTGCTTGCTGGCCTGCATGCCGCCAAACTTGCCGGCGTTGACCAGATCCTGCTGCGACATGCGGATGATCGTGTTTTTGGTGTCGTTGATCATATGCCGCTTAAGATAGTCGCTGGCATACTGACATGCGTGGTGGGCGGGGATGGCGGTATTGAGCTTTAAGCCACCTGTGCAATCCACACCAAAGACCTTGGTATCCCCCCAGCGCCCAATCCCCATAATCGCAGTCGCGGGGACAGAACCGGGCGGCGGATCGTGTGCGGCCACCGCCGGCAGGGTCTCCATGGGGTAATACCAATATTGATTGCGCAATACGCCAGCGACTTCCTTTTGATCACCCAGCTCGTACGCCCACCAGTTCTTGGGCGCCCAGCGCTTGGTGGCCTCGGTGGAGAGATCTTCGAAGGAATTCTTCTGCCAGCTGAAGCTGTGCAGCCACAGGCGGCCGCTCTCGGCGGCTTTTAGGAACAGGCTGGCGGCAAAGGCGTTTGCGGAGCGCGCACCCGGACCGGTGACTTCGCAGGTGATGTCGTGAATGCAGGGCGCGCGGTTCGAGCTGACTTCTTCGCACATGTTGTGCCCGCCAACCACCGCGTACTGGCCATCGCCAGCGACGATCTTCGAATGGTTGAAGTTGGCCGGCTTGCGCCCCATGTCCGATCCGTACAGCACGACCGGGGCTCGGGCTCCGGCCTGCACCACGCGAGCAATGTGCGGTCGCAGGGGCTTTAGGGTGCTCTGCAGCTCGTTGTAAAACTCCTCCCAGTTCGTGGGGTTCTTCGGAATCTGGGTGGCGCTCATTCCGAACATCAGACGAATCATCAGGAAGGGCGCGGCTCCCGGGTTCTGTCGCGCGTTGAGAATCCAGCGCTTGAGACACGTCGAGATTCCGCGGCAGATTCCAACCTGCGCCTCGCTACCGGACACCGGCGCGCTCAGCGAGGTGATGTCGACGAGATGGCGGGACTGGGCGATGACCGCCTGCCAGCGATTGACCAGCTGGGTCCAGGCCCCGACCTGATCCATCTTCCACTGAACTTCCGATTTGGTCGCGATGTCGGCAAACAGATCTTCATCCCCGCCCAGGACGCCGTTCCAGTCGAGTCCGATGTGCTGCTTGATGTAAAGACGGACGCGCGCGACGTCCGAGCTGGTCAGGCCGCCGTCGGGATTGATGCCCAGCACGGCGCAGGCATGCATGACCGAGGTGTACAGGCCCTTGCTCATGCCGAGGTTCTCGTCGCCAAAACCCCAGATGGCGGGCGTGTCGTACCACTTCACGAAGTTTTCCGCCCGCGGGTTGCGCACCGTCGCCATCGTCCACTGCGGCATGCGGGTGAGGACGTTGCCCGAGACCAAGAGGCCTTGCTCAAGCGCGGCCTTGCCCGACACCGAGACGCCCCAGACGCCCAGGTTGTAAGCCCCCAAGAAGCCGTCGTAGGGCGTGGTGCCGGTCTGCCACAAGGCACTCATGTAGCGCTCGACCTTGGTCAACTGCATACGCTGCTCCTGTTCGGTGTTCGCAGGGAGAGGCCCGGTCATCTTAGCGCGGCTCGCGCGGCAAGTGGGGCTGTCCTGCGCGACGGAGAGAGCCGCTGTTTGGGCGGACGGGCCATGCACCCTGTGCCGGCTCGGCGATGGCGGCAGCGGCCCGCCACAATGGCGAGTTGGGTCGTGGACTTGCGGGGTGTAGGGAAGCGGGGCGTCGTCCGCGCGCGGGCGTTTCGTGCCGGCTGGCTGTGCGGCTGGGCTGTGTCGTCCACCTAGTTCGGCAGCACCTTGCTGAGGAAGCGGCTGACCGCGGCGACAAACTTGTCTTGCTCTTCGGCCCACGGGTTGTGGCCGGAGTCGTCGAACAGCACCAGCTCTTTGTCCGGCGCCGCGGCGCCGAGTGCGCGATAGGCCGGCTCGGCATTGACGGCCGGGGTGATCAGGTCGTGGGTGCCCCACAGGACCATCGCCGGGATCTTGATCTCACCCAGTCGCGGCGTCAGATCCCGACCGTAGAAGTTCTGCACGGGCAGCGGCGAGTGCTGCGTCACCGCGTACAGATCGTACTGACTGCGGAAGAGGTTCTCGGCGATTTCATCCCCGGTCAGCACGCGCTCGGGCTTGACGTCGTAGCCGCCGGCCGCGCGCACAAACTCGCTATGCCACAAGTGGATCCGCTTGCCCCCGTACTCGTCGAGCTGATTGTTTTCGTTGGTCACCGGGTCGCATTTCCAAACGTCGCGATAGAACGCCTCGGCGCCGGCGACTCCTTTTTCCAGCACCCGGTCGCGGCCGTAGTTCCACGACTTACAGGATGCGTCGTGGGCGCCGTCCATCTCGATCCAGCCGCGAAACTGCGCTTGCAGATCCGGATCAAGCAGGATCGCCGAGCCCAGGAAACCGCCCCAGCTATGTCCCATGAGGGCAAAGCGGGCCGTCGGATAGCGGGCCCGCAGCACCGTCATCACCACGCGCGCATCCTCGACAAACTGATCTACCGTGAGATCTTGGCGATGCGCTCCCAAGGCCGAGCCTGAGCCCCGCTGTTCATAAAAGGCGATGCCTACCTGATCGGCGATGCGGCGATAGCTGTCCTTCTGAAAGTAGATGCCGTTGGTGCTTCCCGGGCCGCCGTGGACGTGCAGCACGATGCGGTCAGAGCGCCAGTTGCCTGTCACCCACACCGGCATCGCGGCACCTTTGTGGACGACATAGAAGTGCTCATCGCCGTCCTGGAAATCGGCGGCACAGGCAGAAAGCAGGACGGACAGCAGCAGCGTCAAAAGTCCGCGGGTCATAGCCGCACCTCCGCACCAACGTTGAGAACAAAGCGCAGCATCGTCTGGTCAAACACCGGCGTGTGCCACAGCGCACCGACGCGGGCAAAGGGGGTTAGACCGAGAGTCGGCAGGAACCAGCCGACGCCTGCCGTGGCGCCGAGGAGCAGGTTGGCGATGCCTTCTCGCGAGGCCTCGACGACTTGTCCGCCTACGACCTGATAGGCGGGGCTGGCCAGCACGCTCTGCAGGTAGCCGAGGTGAAAGTTGAGCTCGCCCTGCAGGCCGACCCGGTGGCGGCCGCGCCAGCCCAGGCGGGGCAGCACAAATACGCCGAAGTCGTGATGCAGCCAGGCGTAGGCGCCGACATCTGCACCGACGACCAGCGCGTGCAATCGTCCCGGAGTCTGCAGCGCGCGCACGCTGTAGCCAAGCTGCATGCCGGGGCGGATGAAGTTCTGGCCAAAGTAGGCGACCTCGACGGATTGGCGCCCGTTTCGACCGTCGTGGCCGGTTCGCTCGTTGGGGCTGATGGGGACAGCTGGCGGCAGCTTCGCGCTGGCGGCGGCCGAGACGCTGGGCTGCGGATCGGCAGGCGAGGCTTCCACGCCCTGCGTTGTTGGCACCGTCGGCGCAGTCTGGGCGAGCGCCGAGGCTGGCAGGGCGATGAGGAGCGCGGTGAGAGGCAAGCGGGAGCGGTCCATAGAGGCTCTCCTTTGAGGTGCTTTCGAGGTGCTAGAGAGGAGGCTACGGGGTGCGGAGCGCGGGGGCGGGGGGCCTGCGACAAGCGGTGGTTTCCGGCCGACAAACGGTGGTGGCGACGGGGTGGGCCTGGGCAGGCGGCGGTGTGGCCAGCCGTCCTTGATATGCTGGGCGCGATGTTGCGAGCCCTGATTGTCGACGATGAACCCCCGGCGCGGCGGCGCCTGCGCCGGCTGATCGAGCAGCTTACGCCCAGCTCCGATCTCCCCGCCGTCAGCGTAGTGGGGGAGGCCAGCGACGGTGAGGAAGCGCTGGCGATGCTGGCCGAGACCGCGCCTTCCTTGCTGTTCCTCGACATTCACATGCCGGGGCTCGACGGGCTGGCGCTGGCGCAGCGCTACCACGGCCTGCCGCCGATTGTGTTTACGACGGCCTACGATCAGCACGCGGTCGCGGCCTTTGCCGTCCACGCCGTGGACTACCTGCTCAAGCCCATCGCAAGGGAGCGGCTGGCGCAGGCCCTGGTTCGGGCTGCGCAGCGCGTGGCCACGCTGGGCCCGTCTCCTGCCGCGCCCCCGTCGCTGACGGCGGGAACCACGGCGCTGCTCGGCGCGCTGGGATCACGTCGCAGCGACAGCCCGCGCATCGTTGTCCAAGATCGTGGCAGCCTGCGGCTGTTCGAGGCCGTGGCCATCGCGCGCTTTGTCGCCCGCGACAAGTACACGGCGTTCGTCGTCGAGGGGAGCGAGCAGCTGACGCCCGAGTCGCTGAACGAGCTGGAAGTGCGCCTGGCCGGGCACGGCTTTCTGCGTGTTCACCGCGGCGAGCTGATCAACCTGCGTCGGGTGCGGACGCTGCAGCTTGGGGAAGATGGCAGCGAGCTGGTACTCGACGACGGCCAGCGGGCGCGGGTCAGTCGTCGGCTGCTGCCCCAGGTACGCGCGGCCCTGAGCAGCCTAGGGACGGATTGAAACAAAGGAATCACTATTTTGAATTACAAGATCTTTATCAATCATTGATTGATTGGTGTTTTGATTTGCGATTTTCGTGAAAGTGGCTGTTAGATGGCGGCGCTTCTGTGCCCCTGTGCAAGTGGACCCTCAGGTCCCGTGCTGGGCGGTCAGCGGCAGGCGCAGCACGGCTAGACAGCCCGGTCTATCGCTGGGAGTCTGGAGCTCCAGACTCGCCGGGGGATCGAGATCGGGGTACAGGATACGCAGCCGCTCGCGCAGGCCGGGCAGGGCGGTGCCGCTGCCGCGATGGGTAGACCGGCCGGGGCCGGGACCGTCGTCTTGTACGGACAGCACAAGCTGATCGCCGCTGCGCATCGCCCGCACTTCGACCTCGCCACCCCGTCGCTGCGCGACCGCGCCGTGCAGGACGGCGTTTTCCACCACGGGCTGCAGACACAGGGGGGGCACGGGCTGTGACAAGAGCTCTGCGGGGCAGTCGATGACAAAGCGTAGGCGCGATCCGAAGCGTGCCGCCTGTACTTCCAGGTAGGCGCGGACCACGGACAGCTCATCCCCCAGCGGGACGACCGTTCGGTCTAGATCGGTCAAGCAGGCGCGCAGCAGATCGGCCAAGCGCTCGACCACGTGCTCGGCCTTCGCGGGGTCTTCGCTGATCAGGCAGGCGATGGTGTTCAAGCTGTTGAACAGAAAGTGCGGCTGCAGCCGGGCCTGCAGGTTCTGCAGCTGAGCGACGAGGTGCTGCCGTCGCTCTTCGTACAGGCGGCGCTCGATGGCATCGCGCTCGCGGCGCAGCGCGTGCAGCATGACGGCCGGCAAGACGCTGCCCCAGCTGACGACGAGGCCAATCCATAGAAACTCCAGTCGCTGAACCTTCGTGATGCCGACCAAGCAGTACTGGATCTCGGCTGGCGTGGGCGTTCCGTAGTTGACCAAGCAGTACAGCGGCTGAATCGCCAGCGCCGTGGGGATGACGACGGCTGCGGTGAACAGCGCATGCAAGCCGAGCAAGATCCACAAGCGGTGGTTTCGACTCAGGCGCCGCGGCTGCAGTCGGGCGTAGGCCAGGTGCAGCGCGGCACCGACGGCAAAGAACGCCAGATAGAAGCTGGCGACGAGCGATAGCTGCTGGCGCAGCGGCCGCAGGAAGAACTGCGGCACGACAGTGGGGGCCAAAAGCAGCGGCCCAATGCTGTACAGCCACCACAGCTTCGCTGGCAGGACGAAGGGCGCTCCGGAATCGTCACCGGATGTCGTCGTGGCCGCCGGGCTGGGCGAGGAATCGATCATCGTTGAGCTGGGCGATGGCTGCGCAATGGGCTTAGGGGTCAGCGGGGGGGCGCTGCGTCGGTGGCGGGCGCTGCCGGGCTGGGCTCGTCGGGGGACTGCAGGCGCAGGAAGGCCTCGCGACAGGCGAAGGCCAAGACGGGGCCGATGAGCAGGCCGAACAGGCCGAAGCTCAGCAGGCCGCCCATGATGGAGAGGAAGATCCAGGCGATGGGCAGCTCGACTTGGCCGCGCAGGAAGAAGGGGCGCAGCAGGTTGTCGATGGTGCCGGCGACCAAGGCCAAGACCCCCATGGCGATGCCGGCGCCGACCCGGCCCTGCGAAAACAGGTACAGCGCGGCACCCACCGTCACCACGCCGGTGCCGACGACGGGCACGAAGGCCAGAAAGAACGTCAGCACGCCCAGCGACACGGCGCGCGGGATGCCGGTCAAAAGCAGACCCAGCGTGCACAGCCCGGCCTGCACCGCCGCGACGGCTAGATTGGCGACGATGAGGCCGCGCAGCACGACGCGGATGGCGCGCCCCAGGATCTCGCGCGGGGTGGTCCAGGGGACCAGCCAAGGCAGCGCTTCGGCGCGTAGGCGCGGACCTTCGAGCGCTGCCAGCCACCATGCGACGATCGTGATCACGGTGTACAGCGCCGCCTTGGGGGTCGCCGCGGCCATGCTGCGCAGCGCGCCGAGCGCACTCTGGAGGAGCGGCAGGGCAGCCTCGCGCAGCCGATCGCCAAGCGCACTCACCATGCTGGCCGAAAGCGTCAGGCCCCAGGCCGATAGGCGCGCCGCCAGCCAGGTGTTGATGGTGTGCGTGAGCTGGGTCAGCGGGCCGAGTGTGCCGCCGCCGGTCAGCTTTTCGGTGTCGAACGAGGACAGAAGCTCGTGCAGGGCTTGATAGATGGCGAAGCCGACGGGCAGCAGGAACAGCAAGAGGACGGAGGTGATGAAGCCGGCCGCGACCAGCAGCCGACCGCGCGCGCCGACGCGCAGGCGGCGGGACAGGGCAGCGACGGCGTCCTCGCTGAAGTAGCCGAGCACCAGGCCGGCACATAGCGGGCGCCACAGCGGCGCCAGCATCAGCAGCGAAAACGCGAAGCAGACGTAAAAGAACAGGCGCTGATGCAGCGCGGAATAGGCGGGGGAGGGGGGCTGCCGCAACATCTCGCGAGTATCCCCGCGACCGAGGATGGCGGCCATCTTTTGCACCCGGCGCAGCGCGCTAGGGGCTGGCCGGCAGCGCGCTCGACAGCGAGGCGAGAGGCGGTCGCCGACCGATGTCGTCGGCCCCCGGCGTGGGGATGGAGCGTGGCGGCGGGGCGCTGGACAGCCGGGGGCGTGCGCTGGTGGCCAGGCGCGAAAACGCAGTGCAGAAGGCAGGCAACGACCACTGGCCGAACAGCGTCGCCGAGCCCTCGTAGCGCTGCTCGGCATATTCCTGCGGGGTCGCGACGTAGCCGGCGTAGGCGTTGGCGTAGCCGTTGACGACGACCTGCTCGCGGCGCAGACCCAGCGCCTCGGCGACGGCGGCGGCGAGGCGGCGACCGCTCTGCACGGTGGGTTCCATGGGCAGCGCGGCGATGCACAGCGGACCCAGGGTCAGGATTTGTACCGGCAGGTAGCGCGGCACCCAGGAAGAATACGCGGCATCCGATTCGGCCATGGCGCGGCGGAAGTAGTTCACATAGGGGTTCTTGACCAGGCCCAGCAGGCGACTGTCGGCGCGGATCAGTCCGCACAGCCGG
>DAORCZ010000362.1:0-7729 GCA_035345735.1 Pseudomonadota bacterium
GCCTGTGATCCGGCGCAGATCTGCAACCCGGGCAACCTGCTTCCCGTAGAACCCCTGAGACCGTCCCGTGTCGCTCGGGAAACTACGCAGGTGCCGGGGTTGCCGACGGCGGGAACGGCGGTGAGCTACCTGCAAGTCGGGCGCGCCGAGCAGACCCTGGCCGAGATCGAGGCGATCTTGGCGGCTCAGGGACGGACGCTGGGCGGTCTGCCGCCGTGGGCCTATGGCCGCCGGCTGGCTGAGGCGCTGCACCACCCACGACCAAGTGAGGCCAGCCTAGGGGCAGGACGGCTGCGCGACCGCATCGCACAGCTTGCCGGATCGCTGCCCGGTGGGGAGGCCTGCTTGCTGCCGCCCTCAGCGGCTCCGCGTCGGGCAACCGGCCCGGATGTGAGTCCGCTGTTTCTGGGAGCGGCGGGTGCGCTACCCGGCGTCCGGCTGCACGAGGTGCTGCTGCGCTGTCGGCCGCAGGCCCCGCGAACCGCCTGGCTGGGTCTGCGTTATGCAGAGGCTCAGCCGGCGGTGCAGGCCTTGGTTCGCGCGCGTGCCCTGCATGGTGCGGCGGCGTTCGACGAGATCGTGCTGGTCAGCCGCGAGGCGCTAAACGCGGTACCCGGTGCCGAGGCGGCGCTGGCGGGCGCTGGCTACGCACTGCTTCTGTGCTGCAGCGGTCCGGCTGCGCTGCGCAGCGACATCGTGGCCGCGCTACGCGACGGGCTAGGTACGGCACCGCCAGTCGCTGGGGCCGAGCTAGCGAGCGACCTGTGTCACGCCGCATGGAGCACCACCTCGCCACTTGCGCGCTTGGCGCCGGCCCACGAGGTCGCGCTGTGCGATCGCGCGGAGGCCTTGGCGGCGGCCTTGCAATCGAGCCGCGGACCGCGCCTGCTGGCGGGGGTCTATCTGCACGGCGTCGCTTTCGTTGGTGAACAGCTCCCCACAGGCTCGGGCGTGCTGCTCGCGGAGGCGGCGGGCCGAACCCCCCTCGCAGCCTCCGCGGGACACGACCCAGCACCCAGTGCGCTCTCCCGACTGTGGCCCCGCCTCCTCTCGGATCTGGAGCGTGGCGCCGAACCTCAAACGCCTTCGCTGGAATCTGCCGATGCTTGATCTAACGACCTCGCTTGAGCACTGCACGTTCTGTCCCCGGCTGTGCAGTCATGCCTGTCCGGTGTCGCTGACCTCGGCCCGCGAAGCGCTGACGCCGCAGGCCAAGATGTCGTTCTACGCCGCGCGCAAGCTCGGCGAGGGTAGCTTTGCCGCGACGGGAGCGGTGGACGAGACGGCTTTGCCGCAGCGCCCACTGCCGATCTACGCCTGCACCGGCTGCGGGGCCTGCACTACGGCCTGCGTCCACAAGGTCGAGCCGGCTCGCGCGCTGATGCAGGCACGCAGCGATGCCGAAGCCGCCGAGGTTGGGGCCGAAACGCTGATCGATCTGCCCGAGCGACATGCGCGTCGGGTGCAAAAGACAGGTGCCGCGCTCGCCGCCGCCCCCGCGCTTGCGGAGCGCACGGCGCAGCCTGGTGAGGTTGCGTTTCTGCCGAGCTGTCTGGCGCGGGACAGCACAGCCCAGAGCGGGACCAGCCCGGCCGAGCCCGGCCCGGTGCGCGAGGCGGCGGCCTTCCTACGCATCAGCGATCGCTTGCGCGTAACCCGGCCCGACTTTCCCGCGACTGGGCTGGCGGCGCTGCCTGCCTCGTGCGCTGGCTATCCGCTGTACGCCGGCGGCTTCATCGCGCCGTTTCGCCTGTACGCCGAGACCTTCGCCCACGCGGTGCAGGACTACGAGGTGCTGGCGGTCAGCTGCTCAGCCTGTACGTGGCTCTTGCGCACGCAGTATGCCGACTATGGCGTGCCGCTGCGTCCGCGCATCCTGCATGTCAGCGAGCTCTTGGCGCCCTATGCCGAGGCGCTGCCGGTTACCCGTCCGCTGGCGTCGGTCAACTATCACGACCCCTGTCATCTCGGCCGGCGCCTGGGCTGCTACGAGCCGCCGCGTCAGCTGTTGCGACGCATCGCCGGTCGTGTCTGCGAGCTGCCCAATCATGGCGAGGAGGCTCGCTGCTGCGGAGCCGGCGGCTTGCTACCGCTGACGGAGCGCGCCCTGGCCGGTGCCATGGCCCGTGATCGCGTCGGAGAACTCGCCGACAGTGACCAGCCGCACGCGCCGCTGGTCAGCAGCTGTCCGGGCTGTCAGCACCACATGGGCCGCTCGGCTCCCGGCGTGGGCGTTACCGATCTTCTGGCCATCCTCGACGAGGCCAGCCGCTAAACCCGCGAGATTTCTTGGTTTACGGCGCGACGAACCTTGATAGAGTGCGCGCCATGAACCGCATTCCTTCCCGTCCCCCATTTAAGAATCTTCTGTTGTGCCTGGCTTCTGTCGTCGGCATCGCCGGACTGAATTCTCCAGCCAACGCCTTTAAGTGCCCGAACGTGCACATCGTCATGGATCGCTCCGGCTCGATGAGCACCAACATGACGACGTCCACCGGCGGGATGAGCACGCGCTGGGACATCGCCAAGAACCAGCTCAAGAACCTGCTCACGATCTACGACGGACTGTCCCCCGTCGGACTCTCGATTTTTCCGCCGACCTCGGGGATGTGCTCGTCGGATACGCCTGTGCGACCAGCCTATTTCACCCGGATGGCCATCGGCGCGGCGCTGGATGCCAGCGGGCCAAGTGGCTCGACGCCGTCCGGCAGCGCGATGCGCAACGCCGCGATGATGAGCGAACTTCAGGACTCGTCGCGACGACAGTATGTTCTTTTGCTCACCGACGGTGGTCCGGGGTGCGGCGGCGAGCCGGACACCTCGACCGGGACCACTGGCGAGATTCGCAAGGCGCTGATGCAGTCGCCGCCGATCTACACCTTCGTTATCGGCATCGGCAACCTGGCGGCCAGTGAGAAGGCAACGCTGACCATGATGGCCGATGCGGGTGGCAAGGCAGCGCCGACCACTGACAAGTACTATCCGGCGGGCAATGAAGTTGAGCTGACCAACTCGCTCAACACCATCGCCCTGATGATCAACAGCGAGAACACCGGCTGCACTGACGTGCTGCCCGATGGCGGGGGCAGCGGCGATATGTCGATGGGCGGCGATGACATGTCGGGGCCGCCGCGCGACATGTCGGGTCCGCCGCGCGACATGTCGGGTGGACCGTGGGACTTCTCGATGCCGCCGCGCGATATGTCGGGTGGCCCCTGGGACTTCTCGATGCCGCCGCGCGATATGTCGGGTGGACCGTGGGACTTCTCGGGCCCGCCGCGTGACATGTCGGGTCCGCGACCCGATGGCGGTGGCTCGTCCGGTGATCCGCGACCGAAGATCGACTGGATTCTGCCGAAGTCGATGCCCTTTGGCATGGGCGGTCCGGCTGACGTCACGGGCCGCAACTTCGAGCCCACCGTGCCCACCTCCGAGTTTTCGCTGGAGCAGGGCGTGACCTCGATTCCGCTGTCGGCCGCGCTGCAGGACTCGCACCTCGCGCAGGTGATCATTCCCGCCAACCTGCCGGTCGGGACCTACACGCTGGTCGTCAAGAACCCCGACGGCTATGTCGATGCCCTGGCGGATGCCTTCACTGTCACTGCGCCCAAGGCTGGCTGTGCTTGCTCGCTTTCGCCGCAGCCTCCGCAGACCGGTGCTCCGCTATCGCTGCTTGTCCTGGCCCTCTTCGGTGGCCGGCTGCTCCTGCGCTCGCGCCGCCGCGCCGTCTAGTCTCCCCCCGGCCTCATCCCTCGGCCTGTTCGCCCGTTCGGAATCTCCCCCCTCACTACAGACGTCTTCCCGCCGCGGCGATCGGGCCCGCGCATTGACCGCTGTCGCCGACGGGAGGCATACTCAGCGCATGCTGCATAGCTCACTTTCTACGGGCGCAGATGCGCTGTTGGCTGTCTCCATCCCGACGCTGGTCACCCAGCTTGGGCTCGCGGTCGGCGATGTTGCGCTGCGCGTGGTCATCAGCGTCACCGCGCTTATCATGTGCGTCACCGTGCACGAGTTCGGCCACGCCTTCGTCGCCGACCGCTTGGGCGATCCGCTGCCGCGACGGCAGGGCCGGGTCACGCTGAACCCGATTGCGCACATCGATCCGCTGGGCACGCTGCTGTTTCCGGCCCTGATGGCGATGGGTGCTTCGGTGCCGCTGGCCTGGGGCAAGCCCGTCGAGTGGACCGGGCACCCCGCCAACCTGACGCGCCGCTTTTCGATGCGCACGATTCGATTCTTCGTCGCGGTCGCCGGCCCCGGCATGAACCTGATCTTGGCCGTGCTGCTGTCCGCGGTGTTCCTGCTGTGCAGCAAGCTGGCATGGCTTGCCGGGATGAAGATGTGCCTCGAACTCATCGCGATGAACTTCGGGCTAATGTTCTTCAACCTGTTGCCCATCCCGCCGCTCGACGGGCGCGTCTTTTTGGAATACCTGCCGGACTCGCTGTCGGTGGTGCGCGACACGCTGTTTCGCTACGGACAGTTCATCTTTTTGGCCCTGATACTGCTCGGCGGCGTCGGCGGGACCAGCCCGCTCTCGGTGATCATGGCGCCGTTTCAGTGGCTGACGTCGCAGTACCTAACGTTGCTGCTGTGGCTCATTCGCTAACGGCAGCCGCGCGGGAGTGAGTCAGGGCGGGAGTTTTTGGCGGAGGCGAGACGGGAGCTCGACGGAGGCGGGGAGGGGGGAGCGGGGCGGCTTAGGCGTTCTTGTTGTGGTGAACGCTGTGCTCAGCCGGGGTCGGGTAGCCGGCCTTGGTGAACTCGTCGGCGATGGCTTGGGTCATCGCGAAGTAGACGCTCCAGTAGTTCTTGTCATGGGTGTGAGCGCGGACGAGCAGCACCGTGCCGGCCATGTTGAACTTGTCGATCTCGACCTGCGGTCCGGGATCCGGGAGGACGCCGGGAATCTGGGCCAGGCGGGTCTTCAGGCGAGCGATGGCATCCAGCGGGTTCACGCCATGCGCAAGCTGGGCCCCCATGTCGACGCGGCGATAGGGGTTGGCGCTGAAGTTGACGATGTTGTCCGAGAACAGCTTGTTGTTCGCGACGTAGACGCGGATGCCGTCATCGGTGTTGATCGCCGTCACAAACAGGCCCAGCTCGTGCACGGCGCCGAGCACGCCGGCCGCGTTGATGCGGTCACCGACTTTGAACGGGGCAAAGACGATCAAGAACACGCCCGCCGCGAAGTTCGCGAGCAGCCCCGACCATGCCATGCCGATGGCTACGCCAGCTGCGGCCAGCACGCCAGCGAAGGTCGTCGTCTCGACCCCGAAGACGCCCAGCAGCGCAACCAGAAGCAGGATCTGCAAAAGGACGCCAATGCACGAGTCGAGATAGCGAACCAGCGTCGGATCGACGTGACGGCTCTCGCTAGCGCGGCGGGCTCCGCTGCGGATGCCGGCGATGATGATGCGGCCGACGATCCATAGGAGGATCGCACCCACCACCTTGGCTCCCACCGTGAGGATCCACGGGCCCAGCGCATTGGTGAAGTTGTGTATGAACTGCTGAATCTGTTCTGGAGACATGGCAACGCTCCCTGTTTCTGTTGGTGTGCGGCAGTGAGTGTCTCCTATGAACACGGGCGCTGTCTAGCGCACCGGTGCATCGTCGCTCCAAGGCGGCTATGGTCTCGCGCAGGTTGCCGAGCAGCGATTGGCAAGGCCGACGTTTGCAGCTAGTGCAAAGCTGGCGGAAATTGTAAAACCCGCCGGGTGACGACCTCTTGTGCTCGGAGACTGCAGCGGCTGGCGGGCGACCTTCGCAGGGGCGGTCGTTCGTCGAACTCGATGGCGCTCTTGCTGACACTGCTGGGTGCGGTCGGGGCGTGCTCAAGCGGGGGCTACAACAACGGCAAGCCGGATGGCTCGAACAAGCCGCGCAATGGCGGCCTCGATCTGTCCGATCCCGACCCCGACCCGCTGGATCTGCAGGCGCCGTCGGATCTGGCGGTACTCGCTGATCTGCAGCGTCCCAGTGACCTGGCCTCGCCGGTCGATATGTCGGTGCCTGCCGATCTCGCGATGTCTTCCGATATGGCGGGCGGCATCATCAGCGGCGGCCCATGCTTTGGCTCGCCGATGGGGGCGACGGCGTTTCGCGTCCACTGGTACGGCAGCGGGGGCCGGGCGACGGTGGCCTACGACGTCCACGGCCTGCCCGATAAGTCCCGCGGCAAGGTCGGCGTATATGGCTTCGGCCCGGGCTTCACGCCGCAGTGGGTCGATACCGGCCTGGGCCCTGGCGGCCTAGAGCTCAACTCCAGTGACTTCATCGACATCGAGCTCAGCACGGCCGGGCTGAGTCGCATAAGTAACGTTACGATCGCGCTTTTCGGACGTTCGTATGCCACCGGATCCAGCGGCAGCTTCACCTGGCAGACGCTGGCCGGCATCGACGGCACCGCGACCAACTCGATCAGCAACGCCACGCCCTATGCCTGGTATCCCGGCGATGCGACGGCGAGCATCCGGTCAGGAGATGCCGGCCTGCTGATTCGGATCAAGGCCGGGCCAAGCTCGAACTCGCTTTCGGTCAACAAGCTCGAGATCTGCATGCTCGCCAGCTAGGCGTGCCGTCGGGCTAGGGGCACTTGCCGATGCGGACGACTTCGCGCGCCTTGACCTCGATCTGCTCGAACTTGCTGTCGACCTTGATGCTGTGGACGCCGGGGCGGAGCCAGATCGTGTCTTCGGCACAGCTGCGCTTGCCACGCTTGGGGACCACCACCTGACCCAGCTTGGGGGATAGCCGGCTCACCGCCTCCTGCGTCGCCGCTTTGAGATCGCCGTGGCCACGGACCTGACCCGCCAGACCCAGCACGCGCTGGTACTCGGTCATCGCCTCGGGCCATTCGCGCGCCCCTTCGTGGATTTGCCCCAGGCGGTAGTACAGCTCAAACGTCAGGTTGGCACACAGCGCCGCCCGGTTGCCGCTGCGACTGCACAGGCTGGTGGCCTTCTCAAGCTGTCGCTGCGCCTTCTTGAAGTCACTCTTGGCAAACGAATCGAGGCCGGCCCGCGCCAGCTGTTCAACCTGCGAGATGGGGATCTTCAAGCGCACGGTCTGACCAGCCGCGATTTGCACCAGTCGCTCGCCGTTGACGAAGTTGATGGTGTGCGGGCCGGCATCCAGCGAGATCGCCTTGTCCGAGACCGCCTGCCACGGGCGCTTGTCGATAGCGAACTGCACGCCGGCCGGTCCTTCGACGATCAGCAGACCCTGCGCGCCGGACTCGACCGGGCTCGGGGCTTCTGCGCTCCCGCTGCCGCCGTCGGGTGGGACCGCCGGGCCGTCTGGCTCTCCTCGCTGGTCGCCCCCCGTCGAACGGTGGGTGGCAGCAGGCGGAGCCACCGGCGGCGGCAGAGCGGATAGGCGCGCGAGCAACGCTGCGGCACGGGCGTGCACCGTGGCGTCGCGATCGCTGACCAGCCGCTTGGCCACCGGCAAGAGCAGAGCCGCGTTTCCGACATCGGCATCTGCGAGCTCGCTGGTCGCTTCGACCACCATGCGCCGCACCAGCGGATCGCGATCGCGCAGCGCCTGCAGCAGCAGCGGCCGAGCCTGCGCGATCGGTAGGTTGCCAAGCAGCGAGACGACTTCGATGCGCTTCTTGGCATCGTCCTCGCGCAGAATTTTTTGGATCAGGGCACCGGCATCGAGCCCACTCTCGCTGGGGGTCAGACGGGTCAGGAGTGCCGCCGCGCTGACGGCTTCAGAC
>DAORCZ010000363.1:0-7727 GCA_035345735.1 Pseudomonadota bacterium
TGATCGAGTGGATCAGCAGACGCACTTTCTTCTGCGGCCCAGTGTCCTTCTTACGGCCAGAGGTAAGGACCTTGAACAAGATGACGAGCGCCAGCGCTCCACCGGCGATGAGGGGACCAATAATGACCGGATCCATGACCCGGTAGTGTATCGCGAATTGCTAAGGGAGCGGCGGGGGAACTGGGGCCGGGGGGACGGCTGGGGCGGGAGCTTGCAGGGGCAAGTAGGCTACTTGCCGGGGCGCTTGCCGGGCACGGGGGGGCCTTTCTTGGGGCCCGCTTTTTTTAGAGGGAGATTCAGGATTTGCTCGCCGCGCTGCACCTTGAAGATGCTCTCTTTGTTGGCGCTATCCTGCACCGCTTGATCGGCGAGCTTGGCGAACTCGATGGCGCTGTGTACGTCGCGTCCGGCGATCGACAGGATGATGTCTCCCACCTGTAGACCGACGGGGGCCAGTGGTCCGGTGGCATCCAGCTCAATCAGCACCGCGCCGCCGTTCGCCGGGTCAAAGCGATAGCCGAGCAGCGGGAAGAAAGAGACTGCCTGCGCTTTACCCTGGGTCGCTGATTCGCTCTGACCGTAGTAGGCGACAAGCCGATCGAACGACTCTGGCTTGAGCTGAAGGAGCGTGCTTGCTTGATAGACCACCTCGCGCCCCGCTTTGCCACCGCGCGCTTTCTTCTCCCAGAACTGCAGCGGGGCCGGCTGCATGAGATCGGGCGCTCCGGTACGCAGGGCCAGGGACACTCGCTTGTGGATTTCGCCCAGCTTGTCGCGCGCCTGGGCCAGGGCCTGCTCTGCGGCTTTCAGCGACGGGCTACGCTCTTTTGACTCGGCTTCGATCTCTCGCTGCTGCTCCTTGAGGAGCGTCGCTTGCGCTTTGTTCACGTCGCTAAGCGCAGCCCCCATGGCGCTGGTGTAAAGGGTCGGAACAACCTTCGCCCACTCGGGGTGCTTGGTGGTGACGACGTCGGCCAGCTTCTGGGCGAGCTCGGCCTGCGCTGCGATGTCGGCTCGCTCGACAGCATCAGTGCGATCGGGGAGTGGCGGTGAGTGACCAATGAAGGCCAGCTCTTCTTTGCTGGTGTACTTGCCGTCGTGCCACGCTGGGGTCTTCGGCTGCGACGACTCAAGGACCTGCCAGTCTCCGCGCTTGCCGCTCTGAGGCACGCTCAGGATGCGATAGACGATGGCGCCAGATAGCGACAGCAGTACGACGAGGATGCCGGGCAGAAGGCCAGGGATACCTTGCAGCTTGCCAAGGAAGGTGGCTGGCGGCGGAGCGCTCGCCGGGACAACGCCGGTGGCTTGTGGCGGGCGTACGCTAGCGGAGAGCTCGCCCCGCATGCTGCCCGAAAGGGCCCCGGTCGCCGCCGGATTCATCGTCTGACGCAGGCCGCCCATCACGCCCGAGGTTGCGCCCGTCATGCCGGGGGCTCCAGACATCGGTCCCCCCGGCGGTCCCCCTGGGGCACCAGTCCAGCCGGGGTTTGATGGCATCGCGCCTGATGGCGTGACTGGAGCCGTTGCCGGGAAACCAGTCTGACGGCCCGCCGCGGCTCCCGCGCTGGGAGGGGGCGCCGCCGTCAGTCGCGAGA
The DNA here is from genome assembly GCA_035345735.1 of Pseudomonadota bacterium. Lineage (GTDB taxonomy): Bacteria > Myxococcota_A > Polyangia > Palsa-1104 > JAEUJZ01 > JAEUJZ01. The sequence continues at coordinate 1,599 of DAORCZ010000363.1, forward strand.
TCGTCGCCCGCAGATCCGGCGAGACCTGCGGGGCTGGCAACGTCTGAAGACGTGAGAACCAGCTCTCTGAGACCACGCAGGTCACTGGGCCGCCACAGATGCCGCACTTGACGCGGGGAACGCGACCCGCCCGCAGCTCCTCGCCATGCTGCACAAAATCGACCAACCGCTGCGTCGTGGCGCGACAGCGAGCGCAGTTATATGGAATCAGCAGCGACAGGACCTGGCCCTTCGGCGTTAGGTCCTCGGGACGCCCCAGCCGCTCCAAGAACGGTGCGGGCACGGCGAGCATGTGCACTCGGTCGACCTGCTCGTCGGTGCCGGTTTTGGCTGCCAGCATCTGCATCAGCTTGCGAAACTGCGCCGTACCGACGGGATCGACGGAGAGGATGCCGCCCAGATCGAAGATCACCTCGCCCTCAAGTCCATCTGCCAGCTTCTGCGCTCGCAGATCGCTGTCGAGATCGCCGGAGAACTTGAGATAGGTGGCGCGCCCTTCGATGCGCTTTTCGATCTTCAGCTTGCGCTGCCCGCCCTGGCCGTAGCTCAGGTGGACGCGCAGGAAGTTCATCACCGATGGTGGGATCTGCGCGTTGGGCTGCTGCGCGACGTACGTGAAATACGTCGCGGGATCCTCATCGAAGTCTTCCGCGTTGCCGCAGGTCGGACACAGCGAAGGCGGAGCCTGACCGGCTTTCCACAGCGGCGTCTCTTCATCGGTGCGGAACAGCAGGCGCCGCTCTTGATCGCAGGTGTCGCAGCGATAGGGCGCGTAGAACGAGACGATGAAACCCGAGCCACCGAAGTTGGCGACCATGTTGAACTGGTCGACGACCTTGGGAGAGCACTCAACGTAGTAGATGCCGCCGAGGCGCGGCGCCATGGCGCCGATGAAGTCCACCCACTGCCGGATGCCGAACGACGAGATGCGTTCGATGCCCCCGACGTCGAGGATGAGGTAGCGGGCGGAGATCTTGGCGGCGAGCCCGGGCGCATCGAACTGTTCGTCGATGACACCGGACATGCGCAAGCAGGTCACGTCCCCCTCGGTCAGCCAGTCAATCAGCAGCTTCGGAGGAGGCGCCACAGCCCCAAGCACGCCGGATCGTTCGTCGTAGGTCACGGTTCGCCCATCCTCATTTAAGGGTCTCGCCGAGCAGAGGCGATAGTCAAGTCAGGGAAGATTAGCGTGCGTGCGCCACGGGCCCCATCCGTCGCTCGCCCCGCGTCCAGATCAAAGACAGCGGTCACCCGCGTCCGCTGACCTGGCTCGACATCCACCTGCATGACCTGTGCAGTGCGGTAAATCATCGACAGACCGATGCCGGCTCCTCCGGCTGAGCGGTTGACCTGACCGGCTGCCGCTCGTCGCAGGCTACGAGCGAAGTCACCGCGGCGAAGCCGACCAAAACGGTCCGAGGTCTCGACGACCAAGCGCGTACCATCGGTGCCGTAGCGGAAGGTCACGCGGTCTTCGTTGTTTAGCTGGATGGGGGCCGTGCGATCGTGTGCATAGATGGCGCGGCCCTGGGCATCAACTGGTGCGTCGTACATCGCGTTGGTCAAAAGCTCGTGGATGACTTCGCCGATGCTGTTGGCGACGCGAGAAGAGACGCCGAGCTGATCGCTGCAGAGCTTGACCAGCCGCGCTTCCGCCGCATCCCGGCCCGCGACATTGCTGATCTGCGTGCTGTAGGCAGCGGCGCCCCACAGCAAAAATCCCTGCAGTGGCAGCAGCGGCTGCCCGCGCAGGTAGTTGGCGATGCCGATGAGATGCTGGTCAAAGTCACGAGCTTGACGAGCGTTGAGCAGTGCCAAGACGCCCGCTTGCTCGCAGAATGCCGCGACGTCGATGTCGTCGTTAGGCGGCGCCTGCCCGCCACCCAGCGACGCTGAAGAGGGCGGGGCTACTGATGGGCTGCCCATGCCGCAGTACAGCACTCCACGACAGGTCTTTTTCGCATCCTGGCGGCCGAGCACTGTGTAAATCGTCTGGGCGGCTGCGACGTCGGCCACCAGTAGCCAGCTGTGAATATCTGCGGACTCAGCAATCGCTGACCACAGGACTTGTGGCGACTCCTCGTCGAAGGTCTTGGTGCTGTAGCCAGCGCTCGCGAGGACCCTGGCCAGGCGCTTGCCGGTGGCTCGGTTCTTGTCGAGGACGATGGCTCCGGCGCGTTCCTTGGAGGGCCGGTCGGCGGCTACGCCTTGCGATGCGGCCGAGCCAACCGGCGAGACAGCCGTCGGGACCCCTGAGCCTCCAGCCGTCGCTGGCCCAGCCATAGGGGGCAACGGGGGGTATGGTGCTGAGCCAGGTTGCTGTGCGTGCGGCATGCGCCCACTGCCTATCGCGTGAAGGCCATAGAATACCGCACCCTAACGCGTCGCGGCAACGATTGCGCACGGGAAAATCTACGGGTCAGTGCCGGGGGGACTTGGCTCGCAGCGTGGGTCTCTCGCCAAGTGGGCAGTGCGTTCGCGATGGGGTCGGGCCACCTGCTCCCAGCGACCTCGACGATGCGCTCGGGGGCTGGGAAATCGTGTATCCTGTCTGCTGGGCTTAAGCGCAAAGACTACTTTATCTACTTTAGTCCCCGTGCAGTGGCGGACTGGCTCGTCGCTAGTAGTCGAAGTTCTGGACTCAGCCGGCGGTGAGCTTGGTGGCTCACAGACGCAGGCGATGGATCACCTCTACGGATCAGGCGCGTAATGGAGTCTGCTCAAGACAAACTTCTCCCCGGTTCACCGACAGAGCCCGTGCTCTTCGGCAAGTATTTGCTGATGGGGCTGATTGCGCGTGGCGGCATGGCCGAGGTGTATCGAGCGCGGAGTCGTAGCTCGCCGCGCCTCTTTGCCATCAAGTGCATGCGCCCGCAGCTAGCCAAGGAGTCGCGGTTCGTCGACATGTTTCTGCGCGAGGGGCGCCTGGCGGTGCGTCTTGAGCACGACAACATCGTCCGTACCTACGAACTGGGCCGAAACGATGGCCGCTACTTCATCGCGATGGAGTACATCGGCGGCAAGGATTTGACGCAGGTTCTGCGACGCTGTCAGGAAGCGCAGGCGCGCATTCCGGTTCCGCATGCCTGCTATATCGCCGCCAAGATGGCCGAGGGTCTGCATTACGCCCATACCCTCAACGACGCCGATGGCCGGCCGCTGGCCATCGTCAACCGCGATGTGTCGCCGTCCAACGTGCGCATTGGCTACGACGGCGAGGTCAAGCTGCTCGACTTCGGCATCGCGCAGGCGATGGAGAAGTTCACGTCGGAAATCGGCATCCTCAAGGGCAAGTTCAGCTACATGTCGCCCGAGCAGATCCGCGGCATGCCGGTCGATGCCCGCACCGACGTTTTCTCGATGGGCATCATCCTGCACGAGATGCTGACCACCGAGAAATTGTTCCGCGGCGACACCGAATTTCAGCTGATGGAGCGGGTGCGCAACGCCGAAGTTGTGCCTCCCTCGAAGTTCAATCGGCGCGTGCCGGAGGAGCTCGATCGCGTGGTGCTCAAGGCGCTGGCGCGCGATGTCGCGGATCGCTACCAGAGCGCTTCCGAGCTGGCCTCCGATCTGCACACCTTCCTACAGCCCTACCGTTTCGACCCGCGGGAGCTGACCGAACACCTGCGTGGTCTTTTCCGCAGCGACTACGAGCGCGAGGCCGCCGAGCTAGCCGCCTGCGCACGGGCTCTCCTGCCCTCGTCGGATTCCGACGAAGCCTCGCTGGTAGTGCATGCCTCGTCGATGTCGCTCGACGGTGTCTCGATCAGCGTGGTGCAAGACGACAGTGGTCCTCACGCCATGCCGCAAGAGACTACGTCGCCCGAGTCGGTGGTACCGCATTCGGCCCCCGCCGTGATTCCTGCCTCGGTGCCCGCCCCCAAACAGTCGGGGCCGACGCCGGCCCGTCCCGCCACGCCAAGCAATCCACCGCCCGAACCCGTCGAGCATACGGGGCCAACTCCGTCGAAGCCTGGCCTATGGGCGCGGCTGCGGGGTCGCCTCAAGGGCGAGTCGATCAAATAGCCCGCGCCATCCTGCGCAAGTACGCTAGCCTCAGCTGATAGCCATTACCCGGGCATCGCCTCCTGTGCCCGGGCCAAAAGGGGGAGCGGAATGAGTGCGGCTCTGCTTCGTCAGCGCTTTGTCGGCGTGCTGCTTGCGAATCACGGACACATGCCAGAGGCGGAGTACCGCAAGCTGGTCACGCTAGCTCGTGAGCGAGGGATGTCGCCTCGCCTGCGCGCGGTGTTGCTGCAACCGGCCACCTTCCTGCGCACCAGCCCCGAGCTGCGCGATCGCCGCATCGGGCTCGAAGACATCCACTTCGATGCTGGCGCATTGGCGCTCGCCGACGAGCTGGGTCGCGAGCTGGGTCTATCGCCGGTCCTGCCTGGTCTGCCCAACGTGCGGAAGTCGTCGGTCCTGCGCGCGCAGGATCGCGAAGCCGGAGAGGCTGCGGCACATCCGCCGGCTGATGCCCCGGTTGGTGACGAGATGTCGGGTTCCCTCCAGGCCGCCCTGCAGCAGGCGCTCTCTTGCGGCAAGGCGCTGGGATCCTCGACGACCTGGCAGGTCACGACGGCTGGGGCGACGGTGACCTTCCACACCGAGGCGGGCGGGCAGACCTTCCCGGCAGTGGTTTTCCAGCTGCCACAGTGGAACGACCCTGCGCCTCGCGATCTGTTGTCGCCTGAGCATGCGAACCTGAAATCGATCGCTAGCCTGAACGATCTTCGCGGTTGGCTTTCGGGGCTCATCGAGCGCGAGCGCGCCTACTTCATGGCCGAGGGGGTTGCGGTGCGCGGCCCCAACGAACTCTATGGCGTGCAGCACCTGCGACGACGTGCCTTCTTCGCTGCGCTGCCTGCCAGTTTGTCGCAGGCCGCGCTCCCGGCCGGCGAGGGCGCGCTCGTAGCGGGACTCCTGCGAGGGGCCGAAGAAGATCTGATCGTGGGTCGGCGCTATCCCATGCAGACCGGCGAGCACACAAACTACTGGCCGTACTGGAACAACTACCTGGCGCCACTCCGCAAGCTGCTTGCGCAGACGCCGATAGGCAGCGAAGCCTTCCTGCTCATCAAGAACCGAATCGAAGACATCCTCAACCGCAAGACGGTCTTCAACTGGAACCGCCACGTCGACGAGCAGGACTTCGAAGTATCGATCAGTGGAGCGCTGGTGCAGCGTCGAACCTACGGCAGCGGGCCAGGTCAGCGAGTCTCGCTGGCGTCTGGCAGTCGGCCGCAGCGACCGATCTACGAGGTGCTGAACCTGGCTGTTAGCGGCCTGCCCACCGAACATCAGAGCCTGGCTGGCTTGCCTGTCGTGCGGTATCCCGATGGCAGCCTGCGCTTCGACTGGCAGGGACCAGGCGTGCGGCCCGTTCGAGTGGGGCAACCGCTGCCGCCCGCGCTCGCGAACTACCTGACCGTGCAGCGCGTCCCAGCGCAGGAACTGGGCATTCGCGGGCTCGTCGCTGGTGAGCAGGCGCGGGCCGGCATCCCGATGGACTGGAACCAGGACGGGAGCATCGAGCTATCGCCCATCGAGATCGGCTGGTGGGGGCACTGTCACAACGAGGCTCCGCTCAACGCCATGGGCATCAATCCGCAGCGCAGCGTCACGCTGTACCGGGCTGAGCGGGGCGACTATCTGCCAAACGAGGGCGATGGTCAGGATGCGGGAGTGAGTGAGGCGGGGGCGCTGGGGGCGGCGGCGCTGCAGACCTACTCGGCCGAAGAGCTGTGGGATGTTGCGGGGGCGCTGACCTCGGATCACGAGGCTGGCTTTGCCATCCCTGGCAGCCTGCGTAGCAAGGCGACGCAGGTCGAAGAGACTCAGTTTGTCGGCAGTCGCAACAACGGCGGCCACTGGCTGCTGATCGAACCGAGCGGTGGCCGGCGCCGCATTCGCGTCGATGCTGAGGTCAAGCATCTGTGGCACAAGTCGGATGCGAGCAAAAAATACGACGACCCCGCGCAGCGCTTTCGCCGCGATCTGCCCACCGATGACGGGGCCTTTGCGCCCAATCCCGACTGGGTGGCGGCCGAGGCGAGCGACGCTGATGACATCACGATCGACGCGCAGGGGCGACGCCTGCTTGCCGTCGTCAGGTACGTGACG
>DAORCZ010000364.1:0-7723 GCA_035345735.1 Pseudomonadota bacterium
AGAGAGCTCACGCTTTACGTCCTTTTTTTAGCGAGGTCGGAGCGGCGGGCGCACCACCGGCTGAGTGAGACGCCCACAGATACATCACGGCGTAGGAACGGAACGGTCGCCAGGCCTCCGCCCGCGCAGTGAGCGCGGCGGCCGAGTCGATCCCCAGCGCCCGCCGCAGGCCCAGATCGCCAGCCGGGAACGCGTCAGGGTCATGCAGCGCGCGCATCGCCAGGTACTGCGCGGTCCACGGGCCGATCCCGGGCAGCGCTTGCAGCGCGGTCAGCATCGGCTCGCTACTGCCTGGCTCAGCCCCCGCCAGATCGATCCGGCCGGAGCTCACGGCGCGCGCAAGCTCGATCAGCGTGCGGGCGCGGGCCGCCGGCAGACCCATCGCCGCGACCTCGGCAACATCGGCCTGAGCCAGCACATCCGCCGTCGGAAAAGCGCGATCCAAGCCAGGTGGGCCAGCCGGCAGCATGCGACCCCAGCGCGCCGTCAGGCGACCGGCCAGCGTCGTCGCAGCGGCGACCGAGACCTGCTGGCCCAAGACAGCGCGGGTCGCGGTCTCAAACACATCAAAGGCCCCTGGCACGCGCAGCCCCGGTTGCTGTGCGACCAGCGGCCGTAGCTGGGCATCCGCATGCAGAAGATCGAAGATCGCAGCCGGCATGGCGTCGAGATCAAACAGCGTCCGCAAGCGGGACACGATCAGCGGCAAAAGCGGCGACAGCGATAGCGACAGCGTGGCCCGCAGGCAGGGACGCTCGGGGTCGGCCTGCACCCGCACCCAGCCGACGTGCTCGCCGAGAGCGACGCTGCGCTGATAGGTGTCCTCGGCAATCAGCTCGACCCCGGGGATCGCCCGCCCCTTGAGGAACGACAGCAGCGCCGAAAAAGGCAGCGGCGGGCGATAGTCTAGGCGCAGCGTCAGCGCCTCTCCGGTCGTCGACGCAGGACTGGCTCGACGGAGCTGCGATGGTGGCTGGCCAAAGCGGGCAGCAAATAGCTCGTTGAAGCGTCGCAGACTGCTGAAGCCGGCGGCGAGCGCCACTTCCGAAAGCGGCAGCCGGCTGTCCTGCAGGAGCCCCTTGGCCAGGGCCAGCCGCTGGGTCTGGGCCAGCTCGATCGGGCTTACGCCAAGGGCCGCCGTCATGCTCCGTCGCAGATGGCGCGAAGTCACGCCCAGCCGGGCCGCAAGCTCGTCCAGCGAATGCTCGTTGAGGTAGCCTTCGCGAATCTTGCGCAGCGCGACACGCAGCAGCCGCGGCACCGAATCGACGGCCGCGCGTCCGGGAGCCAGCTCGGGCCGGCAGCGCAAGCAGGCGCGAAAGCCAGCGCTCTCGGCCTCGGCAGCCTGGGCGAAGAAGCGACAGCGCTCGCGCCGCGGCAAGCGGGCTGGGCAGATCGGCCGACAGTAGACTCCGGTCGTGGTGACGGCGACGAAGAACAGGCCGTCAAACCGCGCATCGCGCGAGCGCAGGGCGCGATAGCAGCGGTCGGGGTCGGACACGTCCAAGCTCATGCTCCGTCTGTAGCAAGGCGCGGCGACGTCTGCTCGCGGTTTTCGGACCTGGCAGCAAGATTTCCCAGCCCGGCCACCGGCCCGTTCGCCGCGGCCCCGCAGCGGGCGCTACAGATCGAGTCGATAGCCGCGTGAGCAGCGCGCTCCCCGTCGCTGTGTGTCGTCGCGGACAAAGCCGCGGCGTTCGTAAAAGGCGATCGCCGCCTGCATATCCTCGCGCGTGTCGAGCACCATCGCCCGCGCCCCCTGCTGCCGACAGAACGCCAAGCAAGTATCGAACAGCTGGGCACCGACGCGCTGCCCGCGCACCTGGGGCCGCAGGTACATCTTGCGCAGCTCGTAGATGCGCGGCTCGACGGGAAACACGCCCGCTGTGCCAACCACCTGGCGGTCGTCAGAGATGGCGACAAAAAACTGCCCGCCGTGCTCGCTGTACGATCCGGGCAGCTTCAGCAGCCCGGTATCGGTATCGGCACCGACCCCGAACGTAAGGCCAAACTCCGTCAGCGTGTCGCGCACCAGGGCCACCGCGGCCTCGACCTCGGCCTCGGTGATCGCGCGGACGGTGCATACCATCTCGCTAGTCTGCGAGCTTCGCGCAGGGGGTAGCAAGCGCGGAACGGCAGAACAGCGCAGCTACTGCAGATCGCGACCGAAGGGAAACAGCGACAGCGGGATCAGCTTGATGTGCTGCAGCGCGAACGGGATGCCGATGATGGTGATGGCGCAGAAGCCCGCCGAGACAAGGTGCGCCACCGCGATCTCCCAGCCGAACAGCAGCAGCCAAGCGATGTTGAACAGGATGCGCAGCGGGCTGTTGGCGTTGGTGCGCTCGACGACTTCTTTGCCGAACGGCGCGAAGGTGGCAAAGCCCAGGCGGATCGACATCATGCCAAACGGGATGCCAATGATCGTCAGGCACATCAGCAACCCGCCGAAGATGTAGCCGCAGCCGGTGATAAAGCCGCCGCCGATTAACCAAAGGATGTTGCCGAGCAGGCTCATGAGGTCTGGTCTCCGGAAAGAGAAACTGCGCCGATCTTGGGTCTATTCGCCGCTCATCGCCAGCATCTTGGCCAGCGAGTCGAGGGCAAGGGACTCTTTGTTCTTGGGCTCGGGCTGGCTGGCCGGCACTTCCAGATCGCGCCAGCGCAAGAGCTCCTTGGGCACTTCGCTGAGGAAGCGGCTCGGGCTGCGCAGCTCCATACGACCGCTGCGCTCGCGACAGTAAAGCAGCAGCAAGCGCTCGCGGGCGCGGGTGATGCCGACGTAGCACAGGCGGCGCTCCTCATCGATGTCGGAGGGCGGGCCGCCGTCGTCGGCCGATCCGTCGGTCGCCGAGGCGCCAGCCGGGGCGCTGGGCGTGCCAGCGGCCAGCGTCTGATCCATGGCGCGCGGCATGACGCTGCGACTGTGCGGCAGCAGGCCCTCTTCGAAGCCGCACATGAACACAACGCGAAACTCCAGGCCCTTGGCGCCGTGCAGGGTCGACAGCGTCACTTCATCGCGCAGCTCGTCTTTGGCATCGGCATCTTGTGACGACAGCGACAGCTTCTGCAGATACGCATGGAAGTCGAAGCCCGCGCCTTCGCGCTGCGCCGTGCGACCGAGCGCCTGCAAGAACTCGTCGAGGTTGCGCAGCCGACGCTCGGCCACCAGTCGCGTCGGTCCGCTGCGAATCAGCTCGTCGTGCATGCCCATTTCGCGCAGATAGGCATTGCAGCGTTCATACAGGCTGTCGACATCGAGATTCGGCAAAAGGCCCTTGCGGTGTCGCTGTACCGAGTCGACAAAGCGACCGAGCGCAGCCAACGTGCGCGGACCGATGCTGTCTTCGCCATCCCCTGCCCCGCCTTCGCCGAGCGCGCTGCGCGTCGATACTGCGGCGGATGCGGACGGCTGGCCGAAGAGATCACTCGTGCGCTCTTGCGACAAGGCCAACAGCACATCCCACAGCGACAGGCTGCTCTTGCGCTGCTGCGCTCGTCGGTGGCCGGCACTCAGACGCTCAATCGCCTTGGGCCCCAGGCCGCGCGGCGGATAGTTGATGACCCGCCGCAGCGCCAGCTCATCGTGTGGAAAAACCAAGAGTTTGAGATAAGCAGTCGCGTCCTTGATCTCGCGGCGATCGAAGAAAGCCTGGCCACCCACCACACGATACGAGATGCGCGCCTGCCGCAGCTCCTCTTCGACGGCGGCGGTCTGCGAGTTGCTGCGATACAGCACCGCAAAGTCGCGCAGCTGATAGTTCTCTTCCGCGCACAAGCGATCGATCTCGACCGCGATGCACTCGGCCTCGGCGCGTTCGTCAGGACAGGCGACGACATCGATCAGCTCACCACCGGGCTGGGCGGTCCACAGCGTCTTGCCATGGCGCTTCTGGTTGTTGGCGATGACCGCGTTCGCTGCCTGTAGCACGATGCCCGTCGAGCGATAGTTCTCTTCGAGCTTGATGACCTGGGCGCCAGGAAAGTTCTGCGCGAACTCCAGGATGTTTTTGCTCTCGGCTCCGCGCCAGCCGTAGATCGACTGGTCGTCATCGCCGACCACCGCCAGGTTGTTGCGCGGCGCAGCCAGCAGACGCAAAAGATCCAGCTGGCAGCGATTGGTGTCCTGATACTCGTCGATCATCAGGTAGGCAAAGCGCTGCTGCCAGCGCGTCCGCACCTCGATGTTTTCTTGCAGCAGGCGCAGCGTTTCGACCAAAAGATCGTCGAAATCAAAGGCGCACAGCGCGCGCATGCGGGCCTGGTAGCGGGGATAAATCTCGGCGGTGTAGCCGTCGTATTCGTTGACGAAGCGGGCCCGGCCAAGCTGCGCGATGAAGGCCTCGGGCGTAAAGCCGCTGTTCTTGCAGCGGCTGATGCGGGTCAGCACCGCCTTGATATCAAGCCGCTTGCCGGCGATATGGACATCGCGCAGCACATCGCGGATGACACCCAGCTGATCGGCGGTGTCGTAGATCGAAAAGCCGCTCTTTAGGCCCAGCGCTTCCGACTCGGCCTTCAGCAGCGTCAGCCCCAGCGCGTGAAACGTACACAGGGTCAGCCCCCGCGCTCGTCCCGCCGGGCGGCCGCGCTCGGCGGTGGCGGCAATCAGCCGATCGACGCGCTCGCGCATCTCGTCGGCGGCTTTGTTGGTAAAGCTGACGGCGAGGATGTTCTCGGGCCGCACGCCGCGCTCTAGCAGATGCACGATGCGATAGGTGATGACGCGGGTCTTGCCCGACCCGGCGCCCGCCAGCACAAGGAGCGGCCCCTCGGTGGTGGTCACCGCCTGCCTTTGCGGCGGGTTCAGATCCGCGAGGCGAATGCCCATGACGGACCGACTCCTTCCGCGCACAACCCAGACCCGAAAAACCCTTGCCTAACCGACATGGAGCGGGAGCTTAGTACGAGGCTGAAACAAGGCGATTCCTTTTGCGTCCACCGTCGAGATCTGAGTAGACTTAAGCGTGCCCAAAGACCCGCGCGCAGGCGGCCGCAGCCAGGGGGGCGTCTCGCAGTTTGGCGATGACGACATCACGCCTCTGCCCACCCCGATCCCGCTCTCGGCCGAGCCTGCGACCGCGCCGCCGGTCGTCGTGACCGTTTCGGTGACGGTGCAGCCGGGTCTGGCGTCGCCGTTCGTCGCGCCGCATACGCCGCGCTCGGGCAGTCGGGCCCCGCAGGCGCTATTGGCCAGTGCTGCCGTCAGCAGCGACCGTCCGCTGTCACCGGCCGTGTTCGTCGTCGAGCTTCCGCCAGCGGGCGATCTATCGCAGCTCGATGCTCCGCGCATCGTGTCGTGGGCCGTGGCAACGAACTACAGCGGCTGTCTGTGGCTGGCCCCGCAGCTTCCCTCGGCGGGCACAGGTCCTGCGCCCGAGCCCGGGGCGACCCCGCCCGAGTTCGCGCCCATCGAGCGAGGCGCGACCAGCGGAGCCCTGGGACCTTCAACCCCCGACGTCGCACCGCATCGCGAGCTGTACTTTGAAAACGGCGCGCTGATCGGCGCATTTTCGACGCTGACCGACGACGGCCTGGTCGATTACCTGGCGCCGATCTGGTCGCGGCCGCAGCTGCAGCGGGCGCGCTACGTGCTCAGCGATGTGCCGGCCCATCGCCTGCACCATCAGCTAAATCGGCTGTGCGAGGCGCAGCTTCTGTCGCGCGGGACCGCGGCCAGCCACCTGTTCAGCTACGTGCGCGAGCTGTGCAGCCGCGCGGTCGCCATCGGTCCGGGGCGCTATCGCGTCCTCGCCCGCGCCATCACCCGCGACGAACGCCTGGACCCGCCGCTACCGGTGCGGCGTCTGATTGTTGAAGGCCTGCGCAAGAGTGCCGAGCTGCCGTTTCTGCAGCGTCGCCTGGGATCGATCAATGCGCGCCTGCGACCGACCGCGGTCATTGGCGCCACCGAAGGCGGCGCGGCGCTGGCCGACATTGGACTGAGCAGCGCAGAAGAGAGCGCGCTCGGTCTGTTCGATGGCCAGCACACGCTCAGCGACATCATGCGCAAGGCGGCCCTCGGCGAGCACGCCGTCTATGTGCTGGCCTATTCGCTGGTCTGTCTGGGCACGCTCGCCGTCGCAGGCAGCGCATCGGGGGCACGCGCGCTGGCCGCCTCGCTGGGCATGGGCCTGGGCCTGGTCAGCAGCAACAACGCCAAGGCCTCGCCGGGTCCCAAGACCTCGCCGAACCCCAAGTCTTCGCCGTCGATCCAGCTCAACGAAGCCGAGCTCTGCGTGCGGCGCATCCAGCAGATGTTTCGCCTGGTCGAAGAGGGCGACTACTTCGCGCTCCTCGAACTCACGCCCACCGCCACCACCGCCGAGATCCTGCGCGCCCATCAGGCGCTGCGTGGCGACTTCAACCCCGTCGGTCTGCCCTATCGCGCCCGCACCAGCATGGATCGCGAGCTGCGCCTCATCGCCCGTGCGCTCGACGAAGCCCGCATCGTGCTGACCAGCGAAGAGTCCCGCCAGAGCTACCTGCAGAGCCTCAACTCGACCTAGTCGTATCCGCCCGCCTGCCGCATTTTTCCGACGCCAAACGCAAAAAAAGCGAGACCGCTTGCCCAAATCGCAAGCGGGCGGTTCCAACCCTCTTGCAGGCCGCAAACGGCAGCATTGCCGCAGGAGGACTCGCTATGACCACATCGCTTGATCTGAATTCGCGTTCGGTTGTGACCCGGGCTCTTTCGACGAGTGGGCGTCGGATTCCCCATCGCTTGCTGCTGGCCAGCCTGCTCTGTGTTTCTTTGCCCGCCTGTCTGCAGGGAGGCGGCGAAGACATGGCGGCAAGCGCTGCCGATCCGCTGCGCTACACCGGCGTCAACAACCTGCCGCCGGCCGTGATCGACTCGGATCCGGTGATGCGCAGCGTCACCGATGCCTTCGGGATCACCAGCAGCGGCAGCAGCGGCAGCACACCCAACGCCGATCCGCTGCGCCTGTGCCAGAGCGATCCCGGCACTGCCTCCTCGTGCACGCTGAAGAGCGAGTGGAACAGCTGGCGGCTCGCCGACAGCGCCAATCGCAACCACATGCTCAAAGGCATCGCCAAGTGCGCCATGAGCAGCGGCTTTGAGATCGTCGCGCCCGATGGCTCGGCTCGCTGGGGCGGCATCTGGGGCATGTTCCCCGAGTGGAAGACTGGCCGCCTGCAGGGTCAGGCCAAGCGCGAGCGGCTGAGCGCCTGCATCCTCTCGCTGCTCAACGGCAACAACCTGGAGCTGAACCTGTGCCTGATTGGGCCGGGCTCTGGCTACAGCGACCCGTGTGCCGACACCGCCATCAACATCCGCGAGGGCGGCTTCTTCGGCGATCTCTTCGCCGCCCAGCCCAAGGCCTATGTCGCCGGCCCCGACACCGCCGAGCCAGCCACCAACGGCCGGGCCTGCTTTGCCGAAAACGGCATCTACTGCTGCGCCGAAAACGACAGCAGCTGCACCCACCGCGTCGTGCTCGCCGGATCGATCCTCGGTAACCCCGCGACGAACTACGACAACAAGCGCTGCAGCAGTGCGCTGGTCGATGCCGGCGGCGGCCTCTTGTACTGCCCGTCGTTCTATTCGACGCGCGAGCCGGGCCGCACCTACAGCAACGTCTTTACCAGCTTCATCCCGCCCGCGAACTAGGGCGCGGCTAGGGCTGCGTCAGCGCCGCAAAGACCGCCTGGCCGTGGTGACGGATGGCGGGGACTAGGCCACCCTCTGCGGTGAGGGCGG
>DAORCZ010000365.1:0-6439 GCA_035345735.1 Pseudomonadota bacterium
CATTCTGGCCGCGGTGGAAGCGTTCTTCCGCGGCGTGGCGCTCCTCTGTGGAGACGGAGCTGTGGTGGACGAAGACCTCGGTGTGCAAGCCGCTCATCCGCTGTGCGACCAGCTCGGTCAGGGAGCGGCTTTGACAGAAAAATAGGCTCTTGTGGCCCAGGGCGCGCTCGGCGGCCGCCTGGGCGAGCGCGGGCGCGCTCGGGTGGAGGGAGACGTGCAGGGCGCGCTTTGCCGGGGCCTTGGGCGGGCGGACGACGGTGCTCGGCCGGGCGGAGGACCCTTGCAGCCAGCTCAGGATCTGCTCGGGGTTGCCGACCGTCGCGCTCAGACCGATGCGCTGAAGATCGCTGCCGCACAGCGGTGCGATCCGCTCGATTAGAGAGAGCAGATGGGCCCCGCGGTCGGTGCCGCAGAAAGCATGCACCTCGTCGACAATCACCGCCCGCAGCTCGCGAAATAAAGTCTCCACTGGAATGCGCTGGGACAGCAGCATCACCTCGAGGGACTCCGGGGTGGTCATCAGCAGCTCCGCGGGCTCCTTGACGAAGGCCCGCTTGGCGCTCTCCGCGACATCGCCGTGCCAGACGAAGCGGCGCAGCCCGACCATCTCGGTGTAGGTGCCAAGCCGCTCTTCCTGGTTGTTGAGCAGCGCCTTGATGGGAGCCAGGTACATCAGCCCGACTCCCTGCGGCGGTCGCCGCAGCAGCTCGGCCAGAGAGGGAAAGATCGCCGCTTCAGTCTTGCCGCCCGCGGTAGGCGCCAGGATCAGCGCGTTGTGGCCATCGAGGATTGCCGCGCCAGCAAGGTCCTGCACCGGCCGCAGCGCGCTCCAGCCCAGGCGTGAGACGATGGCCTCCTGCAGCCGCGGCGGCAGGCGCGGAAACACCGACTGCGTCATCGCTGGCTCCGCCGCGCTCAGAACTCGACCGCCACGGCTGGATAGCCGCGATCGTCGCCGGGCTCGGCGTCATAGGGCGGCTGCCCGCGCAGCTTCCGCTGCTCGAAATCGGAAGGCTCTTTCGGCGCGAAGCCTGCCTCGGCGGTCGGCTCGAAGTCCGCGTTCTCGCCGACCAGATCGAAGATGTCGACCAGGCGGCGGAGGAACTGGCGCGGCACCACGCCCACGTCGCCGCGGAAGCCCGCGGTCACTTCGTCGATCAGGTGCTCGATGTAGGCGGGCGAGACCTTGCCATCCAGCCGGGCGCGGTCGGCCGCCGGATACTGCCCCTGCAGCTTCAGCGCGACTTCCCGCAGGCGCCGCTTGTCGAACGGCAAAAGCTCCAGCTGCGGCTGCCGCAGGCCCGCCACGTTGCCGTGGGCGATGAACTGGAGGCGGTCGTGCAGCGGCTGCAGGCCCGCCACGCCGCGCCTACTATCGTAGAAGTCGGGCGTCCCGGTAAACACCCACAAAAGGCCGTGGTAGCGGTCGGCCATATCGATGATCTGGCGGATGCCGTTGAGCGACTTGCCACGGACATCGGTGCGCATGCGCAAGATGGTCTCGGCCTCGTCGATGACGATGAGCAGCCCCTTGTAGCCGGCCGCCTTGACCAGCTCCAGCACGCCGTGGAGGTAGTCGAGCGCGTCGCGGCTGGTGATGTCGCCCTTGAGCCCGGCCGTCTTCTTGGCCGCTGCTGCCACGTTCTCGCTGCCGCTCAGCCACGACAGCAGCGCCCCCGCTTCGGCCACCTTGCCCTGCTGCTTGAGCGCGAACACCGCCCGCAGCGCCCGCGCCATATCCTCCGGCGCCTTGCCGCCGGTCAGCGCGGTGAGCTCTTCTTCCAGCCGGTGCTGCACCTGATCGTCAAACCCGGCGTCCTTTTCATCGGCGCCGCCGGCGATTAGCGCCGCCTCCACCTTGGCGATCCAGCGGTCGATGATGTCGCCCAGCGCGCCGCGCCGGCAGGAGGCAGTGCCGAGCTCCTGCACCACCTTCCGATACACGTCATCGAACTTATAGAAGTGCAGATCATTATCCGAGACGACGACAAAGCTGGTCGCAAACCCGCGCGCCTGCGCATCGAGCACGGCCAGCCGCGCCATGAACGTCTTGCCGCAGCCGTAGCCACCGCGCAGGAACTTGAACACGCCCTCGCCCGACTCCGCGAGCGCCAGCAGGCGCTGCAGCTCGCCGCGCTGCCGCTCGATGCCGACGGCGAAGGTGTCCAGCCCGCGCTCGGGCACGACCCCGGAGCGGAGGCGCTCGAAGATATGCTCGATGTCTTTTCGGCTGAGTGCCATTACCCTTCTCCGTCTTTCATGTAGCGCTTGCCGCTGGCCGCGGTCTCGATGCGGACCTTGAACGGAACCTGGCGCGCGTGGCTCTCAAACTCCAGCGAGAACCGGCGGAACGCCCGCGCCGACCCGAGCAGCCGCGTCAGCTCGACTTCAGTGATCGCGCCGTGCTGCTCGATGTGAGCGAACGCCTTGCGCGCCCCCTCATCGGGGAAGTTGTCCTGCCAGCGGGTCGCGGGCGGCGTCGCGGGCGCAGCGGCTGCGGATTCCGGCAACGCTCCGCCTACGACCTGGAACCAGCCTTCGCACCGGCACGCGGTCACTTGCTCGACCCCATCGGGGTGGAACAGCTCGACCCGCACCCGCTCGTCGCGCGGGCCGACCAGGGAGAAGAACACCTCGGCCCACTCGTCCAGCTTGACCTCCAGCCGACCAGCGCGGTTCTGCGCCCGCGTTGTCCCCTTGATCAGCACCTGGATGTCCGGGCGGTCGGGGACCCGCAGCGCCACCCCGAGCTTGGCGGTCGCCACAAAGCCCAGGCTGCCCGTCTGCTGCAGCGCCAGCTGCACGCGCAGGCGCAGGCGCGACAGCCCCATCGCCTCTTCTTCGGGCTGCGCCTCGATGAGGTACGCCGACAGGCCGGTGTTGGCTTCCCGCTTGCGGCCGACCACCAGCACCGGGATCACCCGCTCCTGTAAGCTGTTGCCGCCGTGCACGAACGTCGCGCCCGACACGCCGGTGGCGAACACCGCGGTGTCCTCACGCAGCAGCAAAAAGCCGTCGGCCCCATCGTACCCCAGCGCTGACAGCGAGACGTTGACCATCCCGGTCTCGGCGCGCGGCTCGCTGGCCAGCACATGGCGGCGGCTCGGGTCGCGCTTGCTGCCATACGGCTTTATCGCCGTTGTCTCATCCTGCAGCAGGAAGCCATGGTCGGCGGTGAACACGAACTGCTTCACCCCGGCCGCGTACAGCTTCTGCCACGCCCCGCGAATCTGGCGCAGGGTCTGGTCGAAGGTCGCAAGGCCCACGTTCGCCTCGCCGGCATCGTCGATCTCGGTGCTGTGGACGACAAGCAGCCGGGCCTGCGCGACCTTGTTCTTGAGCGTCCCCGGCTCGCTGTCACAGACCTCGGCCAGGGTCAGCTGCAGCGCCGGCTTGCCCACGCTGCGCACGCCCATCGCGCGCGCTCGATCCTCGGGCTTGCGCACCGTAAACTCGCCATGACGGAAGCCGGTGAAGCCGTCCTTGCTGGCGAGCAGCAGCCGCCCGCCGCCCGCCACCGGGGCCAAGACGTTCATGCCGACCGCGGTGAGGGTGGGCAGCTCGGCAAGCCGGGCCTTCAAGTCCACCGTGGTCCCGCTGCTCTTCAGGTCCTCCAGGAGCTCGGTCGCCATCTCGTAGCGGAAGGCGTCGATGACCAGCAGCGCGACCCGGTCGCCGCCCTGGGTCAGCGGGAACACGACCTGATCGAAGAGGTTGCGCTGCTGCTGCGCCTCGTCGGGCAGGAAGCCATGCTCCTTGCACAGGGCCGAGAAGTCGCGGGCCAGCCGGTCCGCCCACTTGCGGTACAGCTGACGCAGCGCGAAGACCACTTCCTGCAGCGCGGTGTAGTGCGGAAGGCGCGACTCGAGCAGGGTGAGCCGCTGCTGCTCAAACCGGCGATGGCAGCGGTCGACTTCAAAGGCGCCGCTGCTCAAGCTGGCATAGCGCTCCATCGCCTCGCCCAGGCTCCGCGCGCCGGTCAGCGCCGTCGGGTGGCGCGCCAGCATCGCCCCGAGCCGCGCGGCGTCGCCGACCAGCGACCACTCGCAGCGGCGGATCTGGTCGCGCTGCAGCCAGAACGAGCGCTCCCCGCTGCGCGCCTCGGCCCAGGAGAGCGCCTTGTCCCACGCGCCCTCTTTGAGCGCGGCGATGGCGGCTTCCAGGACCCGCGTCTCTTCGATGGGAAAGGTATCCACCTGGCCCAGGTCTTCCGGTCGGATCGCCGGCAGCTCCTCGAACAGGTACATCGTCTCGACCTCATCGGCGAGGCGGGCGTAGAGGTCCGGGTGGCGGCTGCGCAGCGCGTGGACCTGGGCCACGCACGGCTCGACCAGGAGCGGCGACAGCGCCCGCAGCGGCTGCAGGGCCAAAAGGTGCGGGGGTCGCTTCAGATCATGGACATATTCGACACAGAGCAGCCACGCCGCGAGCGCCGCCGCCAGTCTCTTTTCGGGCGTGCTCTGGGGATCGTGACTGGCGATGAACTGGTGCCAGGGCTCATCGATGCCCAGCTGCCGCTGCAGGTACGCCTTGAGCACCTCACACTCCTGCGCAGAGCGCAGCCGGCCGAGCAGGAACGTGTCCTTGACCAGCAGCTCATCGACGACCACCCCAAGGCTCATCTGCGCGAGCAGCCCCGCCAGTCCTTCGCGCGACTCGCTGAGGCGCTGGGCCAGCCAGGCATCGGCGGTGTGCAGGGTCAGGCCCGGCTGCGCAAGCAGCTCCTGCAGCTCGGCTGGCGTCACCCGTCCGCGCGCGACCTCTTGCACCAGGGTGTCGAGCGACTTGCGGAAGCGGTAGCCCGCCTCGTACAGCTCCAGCACCGGCGTGCGGCGGATCGACTCCTCGTTGAAGCCGGGCATGTGGATGAGCAGCGGCGACTTGTCCAGGCTGTTCCCGTAGGGCTCCAGCGCCAGCACTGTCTGCAGGAAGCTGCCGCGGAAGGCCACCACCGGATAGGCGAACGAGCCCGTCGCGGCGCGGCGCTGCAGCGCATCGACAAACGCCGAGTACGCGGCGTCCTTGTCCAGCCAGACCACGATGCCGTGGCGGCGCAGCTCGCCCAGCAGCTCCTCTTCCAGCGCGGCGCTGCACAGGCCCGGCTCAGGCATGCTCTTCCTCATCGGCTCCGGCGCCGTCAAACAGCGGCCCGCTGTCGACTGCTTCATCGCCGTCTTCTTCGGCGCGAGTGCTCTTCTGGCGCTTGCGCTCCAAGCGCCGCTCTTCTGTACGGCGGATTTCCTGCGCCTCGTCCGCCTGCTCGGTCAAGAAGCGCACGCGGGCGGTGTTGGATTCCGGTTCATCGATCGTAAAGTCCGGGCGGAGCTCGTCTTGCAGGCGGAGCTCCCAGGCGTAGGCGCGGGCCGGGTGGTGCTTCCAGAAGCAGCCGTGGGCGACCGCCAGGC
Organism: Pseudomonadota bacterium; assembly: GCA_035345735.1. Lineage (GTDB taxonomy): Bacteria > Myxococcota_A > Polyangia > Palsa-1104 > JAEUJZ01 > JAEUJZ01. The sequence goes on from DAORCZ010000365.1 coordinate 5,406, forward strand.
TGGGATCTTTTTTGCACTTTTCCTCGACGCGGCGCGGGAAGTAGCGGGCGGCCAGGTGGGCCCAGTCGTAGTCCTTGCGGCCGTCGGCGGTGGCCAGCTCTTTCCACCACTTGCGGGGGTCCTTCCACTGCGGCTCGAGCAGCGGCCACAGGGCGGCGCTGTTCACCATCACGCCATCGTCCAGGTCCATGCGGAAGCGGGCATCTGCCTGGCGCGGCGGGGCCTTGGGATCGGCCGCCGGCGGACCGCGCTCGGCGCACTCCTGGACCTTGTCGATGAAGTCGACCAGCTCGGTAAGCAGCTTCTGCACCTCGGCGAAGCGCTTCTCGGCCTTGCCGCGGGCGGCCTTGTCGGCGCTGGCGCGGGCCTTGCGCAGATCTTCCAGCTCGCCATCCAGGGTCCGCCGCTCGCTATTCAGGTGCTCGGCGAGCAGGGTCTGCAGCGTGCTGTCATCAAAGCGGTGGATCGCCACCCAGGCGACAAAGCTCTTCTTGGCCGAAGACAGCGGGAAGTAGATGGGGCGATTTTCGTACAGGTCTTTGTGGAACTTGAAGAAGGAAGTCCGCAGGTAGGTGCGCAGATCATCGCCTTCGCCAACGGCGCTGCCGTGCTCTTCCCAGGTCGTGCGGAGCAGGGCGCAGGCCGGGTGGGAAAGGCTGTCGCGCTCACTGGCGGCCGACAGAAACAGGATGCCGTGCGGCAGGGCGGAGTCGGGCGCGCGGTCGAGGATGCCGGCGCCATCGGCGGCGAAGCGACCGAGCGCGACACCGACCGCGAAGGAGACCAGCTGCTCCGGCCGCGCCGGCTCGTGCTCGGGGACATAGGGTGGCAGCGGCTCACCGGCAGGCCGATCGACGGCGCGCTGGGCCCAAGCTTGGGCGTACTTCCAGGGGGAGGGGCCAGGCTTGCGGAACTCGACAGAGCTCTCGCGGGCGGCTTCATGTTCGGTGAAGGCTTGATCGATGGTGGCGTAGATTTGGTCGGCAGACTCGACGGGGAAGATGGGGAGGCGGTTGACGTCGCCGACCTCGAAG
>DAORCZ010000365.1:6539-7714 GCA_035345735.1 Pseudomonadota bacterium
AAACATCCACCCCCGCATCGTCAACAGCGCCGACATCCCCCCCGGCTTGGCCAGCTCCAGCCCCCGCTCCAAGAAAGCCGCATACAGATCCGCCTTCCCCCGCGGATACTTCTTGGCGATGTACTCCGCCTCCTTCATCCGCGCCGTCCCCTGATAGGGCGGATTCCCAACGACCAGATCGTACTGCCCCTCCTTCACAATCCGCAGAAACCGCACCCCCGCCGCCAGCTGCTCCCCGTCAAGACGCAGGCCCAGATCATCGCCGCCGGAGTGGTGCGCAAGGAACTGCTCCAGCTTGTCGAGGACATTGGCCTTGGTCGCGGCAAAAGTCAGCCGCACCTGCTGCGGCTGGAAGCCGCCAAACAAGCTCCCCTGAGCGTTACCATCAAGCTGGGTCGCGACCGCGCGCTCATACGCCGCGACGGCGCTGCTCACCGCGTCATCGACCTTCAGCAGCGTCCCCAGGTGGTCGACGCCCTTGAGCGCGTGCACAATCCGATCAGTCAGCTCTTCCGGAATTCCCGACTCCTGCCGGATCTCGCGCCGCAGCTGCAAGAGCGCCGGGTCCTTGTCGGGCAGGCGGGCCAGGTTCAGCGCCGGGGCGACGAGGTTCAGGGTCCTGGGCTGGGCCGCGCGGTCGAGCTGTTTGGCCTTCAGGTACAGGCCGGCGGCGGCAATCTGCACCGCGCGCGGATCGATGTCGACGCCGTGCAGGTTGCGCTCCAAGATCCACTCGGCGATCTCCCGGTCGCTCCAGCTGTGATTGCGGTGGCGCGCTTCCTCGCGATACAGCGCGACCAGCAGATCGAAGGCGGCCAAAAGGAAGTGGCCGGAGCCGCACGCCGGGTCGAGGATCTTCAGGTCGCGGATGGACTCGGGCGCGGCGCTGACGGCGCTTTGCGGGAGCGGCTGCGGGACGTAGTACTTCCAGTGCTCCTCCAGCTCGCCCGCGATGGGCATCAGGGCATCGGGTGCCACTTCGCCGCGCTCGCGCCGCTGCCGCCACTGCGCCCGGCGCGCATCGAGCTCCGGCAGGATCGCCGCCGCATCGGGAGTCCAGCCGTGCTTCTGGCAGATCGCCAGCCACTGCAGGCCGAGGCTGTTGTGGAGCAGCCACTCGACCATGTAGCGCTCGGTGAACATCTGCGTCTTGCTGGCGATCTCGTGCGGCTCGA
>DAORCZ010000366.1:0-7696 GCA_035345735.1 Pseudomonadota bacterium
GGGCATGGAAGCGACGCTCAAAGCCGCGCGCACCCAGCTGGCCGAGCCCGGGACAAGCCGGCCGCCCATCGGCCCCTTCCTGCCGCAGTTCCGCCGCATTCGCTGCTCGTGGCCAACCAACCCCGCCGATCGCGATGCCGAGTTCGACGCGCTAGCCCAGGGCTACCTCAGCGCCGTATCCGTGCTCGATGCCGCACCCGATCGCGGCAGCGCCGCCAAAGCCTACGACGGCGTCCTCGCCGGCTGTCGCAGCTGTCACGAGCGCACCTGCGGCGGCGCCCTCGCCGCCATCAACGCCCTCCGCCTACCTTAAAAGCTGCAAACTACGCCAGTGTTTACAAATTCCCCGCGCGCTGCGCCGCCAGGCCGCTTGGTGCCGCGTTCGAGGATTGCGACTCCCTTTCCCGCTGGGTGGGACAGGGAGCCTGGCCCGGTTTCGCGGCACCATCGAACGCATTGACCCGGGTGCGGCGCTTCCCCATGATCCCGAGCATGAGTCGTCCTACGGATCTGGGGGCGCTGCACGTGTTGCTGCAGTTCGCGCGAGCCGCAGATGCAGGCGATCCGTTTGGGTTTCGCTTTGCCCCGCAGGACTACATTCTGCCGCGTGATGACGGGGCGACGCCGACGGCACGGCTGGATTGGGATCAGGAGCTGCTTTCGGATCTAGGGGCGGTTCGACAGCCGGGGCGTCCCCCGGTCGTCGTGCAGCGGCTGGGCGAGCGGCTGCGGGCGTTTGTCCACGCGGCGGGGTGGGAGACCTGGGAAGCGCAGATTGCCCAGGCCATCGAGGCGGGGCGGACTGTGATCATCACCATCCGTTCGTCAGCGGCAGAGCTCTACGCGTTGCCGTGGGAACTTCTGACGCTGCGGTCGGGGCAGTTCCTGGGCGAAATCGACGGGCTGCTTTTGCGCTACGAGTGGCCGGAGAGCGCGACGGTCGCCGAGCAGCCAAAGCCGCGGCCCGAGGGTGGACGCATCCTGCTGGCCTGGTCTGCCGCATCGGGCGCGGTCCCCGTCAGGGAGCAGAGTGCTGCCATCGCACGCGCCAGCGCTGCGGGGCTTCATCCGTTCGACGCGAAGGCCGATGTGCTGGCCAACGCCTCGCTTCCGCGCATCAGCCGGGCGCTGGAGGAAGCCGCGCGCTCAAGTGCGCCTGTCGCCGTGCTGCACATTCTGTGTCACGGGGCCCAAACGGGCAGCACTTTCGGGCTGGCCCTAGACGGTGAAGACGGGCCAGCCGTGGTCGATGCGACGCAGCTTCGCCAGGCTCTCGCGCCCTTCGCAAAACAGGTGCGACTGGTCGTGCTGTCGGCCTGCGATTCCGGCAACGTCGGCGCGCTGGGCAATCAGCTCGGCTCCGTCGCGCAGGCGCTGCATCGCTGCGGCTTTTCTGCGGTGATCGCGTCGCGTTTTCCGCTGTCGGTATCTGGATCGATCGTGCTGACCCAGACGCTCTATGACTTGCTTCTGGGTGCTCCCTCGTCCCTGGAGACGGCATTTCTGGCCGCCCGCAAACGACTGGCACAGCATGAGAGTGATCTGCCCGCGGTTCGACGCTCGCTCGACTGGGCGAGCATTCAGCTGTACGCGCGCCACGCCGACGGCGATGACACCAGGCCCATGGTGTTTCGTCCGTTCCGCGGTCTTCTCGCCTTTCAGGCGGAACATCGCCGATTCTTTTTCGGACGCGACGCGGAAATTGCCCAGGTGCTGCGCGGCATGCAAGCCCTGGTGGATCGTGGACAGCCACGCTTTCTGGTCGTTGCCGGTGCTTCGGGCACAGGCAAGTCGTCGCTGGTCCTCGCCGGTGCCGTGCCCCAGTTTTTGGGGGCTCAGCCGATGCTGTCGTTGCGACAAATGCGCCCTGGTAGCCAGCCCGTCGTGGCGCTGGATCAGACGCTTGCGCAGCGTCCCGCGTCCGTGCCCCTGCTCCTGGTGGTCGACCAGTTTGAAGAGATCTTTACGCAGACCGCATCGGCGACCGAGCGCGACCTGTTCGTGCGGCGGCTATGGTCGCTGGCGTCGGGACGCGATCCGGATGTGCGCGTCATCATTACGCTGCGCATTGATTACCTGGGGCGCTGCGGCGATGTCGTCATCGACGACGCAGGGCTGCGGCTGGATCGCGTGGCCTACGATGAGGCACATCGGGTCTTTGTCGCGCAGCCGGGATCCGATGCGCTGAATGCGGCAATCGAGCAACCCGCGCATCGCGTTGGGCTGGAGCTACAAGCCGGCTTGACCGATCGTATCGTCAACGACGTCGGTGCCGAACCAGGCGCGCTGCCGCTCCTAGAAGATGCGCTCGATGGACTGTGGCAGCGCCGGAGCGACCGGACACTGACACAAGCCGCCTACGATGCCCTGGGTGGCGTTGTAGGGGCGCTGCAAGGTCGGGCCGATGCCATCATGCACCGGCTTTCGCGTGACCATCAGACTGTCGCACAGCGCCTGCTGGTAAGCCTGGTTTCCATCGCAGAGGACGGGGCGCTGGATAGCCGCCAGCGCGTGCCGGTGACCGATCTCCGGCAGTCTGCGCACGATGCCGACGCCTTCGATCGTGTGCTGCACGATCTGGTCGATGCGCGTCTGTTGGTGCTAGATGACGCCCACCAATCCCCGACGGTCGAGGTCGCGCACGAGGCCCTGATCCGCAAGTGGCCAAGACTGCGCGCCTGGCTTGACGAGGACCGCGCCGGCCTGCTGATCCAGCGTCGCATCAACCAAGCCGCGCAGCTTTGGCAGACACAGCAACGCGACGAATCGCTCCTGTTCCGCGGCGCGCAGCTAGCGCAGGCAACCGATTGGCGCCACAGCCACGAGGCGCGCTTGAGCAACCTAGAGCGGAGCTTCCTTGATGCCAGCGAGGCGCTAAAGACCCAGACCGATCCTGCAGCCGAGCAATCTGCGCGCTTGCGAGGCTCCTGGCTGTTGATCGCCAGTCAGGTGCTTCTGTACGTCGTGGCGTTGGCATTCTTCAAGCAGATCAGGGCCGCGACTACTTCCCTCACTCTAGTGCTAGTTGGCACCTGCATCCTCGCGTCGTTCGTCGTTGCAGCATTCCTATTTCGTCGGACCTTGATGGCCAATTCGTTTCACCGGGGACTGGCCTTCCTGGGCATCACCGTGCTCGCGCAAGTCGTTGCCGTGCGCACTATCTGCTGGCGCCTCGGGCTGAGTCCCGCGTTCATGCTCACCGTCGATGCCATGGTCGCGACCGGTGGAGTGGCCGTCCTCGCTCAACAGTACCTTCCGTGGATGTGGGTTCTTGCTGTCCTGTTGTGCGGAAATTCCGTCGCGAATCTATTTCTGCCCGAGCACGCTGTGACCCTATCGTTTGCGGCCGATTTCTTGGTGCTTGTTGCGAGTCCCTACGCTTGGGCGCGCGCCGCGCGTTCCGGCGACTCTCTACGCCATCACACCCCCCAGGGGTAGTCGCTGGCAGCCGGAGGAGTCACCCGCAAGCGGGCGTGCCGTCGCTTCCTCCCACCGTTGCAGGAGCCGGCCGGAGCGCGCGGCGATCGCCTGGGCACGATGCGGGCGCGAGGACGCTGTATCTGCAACGCTGTCTGGCTAGGCCGACGCGGGGGGCTAGTGAAAGGCCCGGCGGAAGGGACCGTTGATGAGGACCAGCACCACGCCGATGGTGGCGACTCCGCCGAGCAGCGACAGCAGATAGGCCGGCGTGGGGCGGATCTGCATCAGGATGTGGGTGAGCGCGAGCTGCAGCAGCGAAAGCGCGCCCCATAGGTTGCCGAGCTTTCGGCCGAGGCGATCGCTCTGCCGCAGCAGGCCGATGCCGGCGGCAACCTGCATGGCCACACGCAGGAGGGCCAGCAGGCCCAGCCCCACCTGGACCGCCCGCGCGGGGTAGACCAAGTCGAAGTCCTTCGAGGTCGGCCCACTGCCCGGCGGATGCGCGATCAGGAACAGGTCGAGCGCTGACACGGCGCCTCCCCAGGCGAGCAGAAACGCCAAGACAGCAAGCACAGTGAGACCCACGGGACGCGGTTGCGGAGACATGGCCCGGTCATGATATCAGCTCTGCTACGCCGCTCGGCACCCGCCCTGGACCGAGACCGTGCCGCCCGTCTGGGCCTCGGCGGGAGAGCCGGACTGCCGCCTCGATCGGCTACGATGGGGAACGCATGTCAGAGCTTGGCGCGAAACCCGAGGGGGCTGCAGGGGATGCGGCAGGTCAGCCACCAGCGTCTCGCTGGCCAAAGCGGCTGTTTGTGCTGTTCCAGCTGATCTCGATGGCGCTGGTGTATCTGGGACCTGTGGCTTGGGAAGTGCCCGCCTTGCTGTCCGACATGGAGAAGGGCCTGGCCCCGCGGAGCCTGGGGATCTTCGCGCTGCTCTTGGCCCCGCTACCGCCGCTGTGTTGGTTCCTCGGGGCACGCACCTGGCGGGGTGAGCCGGCTCGATTACTGCAGCTCGTGGTGGGGTTCCAGCTGCCCCTCATGGGCGTCGCGGTGGTGCGGCTGTACAAAGTTCACGAGCTCACGGCGGCCCACCTGCAGGTGCTGGGTACGGTCTGCATCGGCGCGCTCTTTTCGCTGTGGGATCTTTTGCGCGGTCCGCCGCAGCCCTCGCAGTCGCGGGGCGTCGTGGGGTTACAGCTCGGTGGACAGACGCTGGGACTCTTGGGAGCCGCTTACGGGCTTTTGGTCTATGCACCGCTGGCCCTGCGGTGGCTAGGCGACGTCGACCTGCGGCGGATTCATGCGAACTGGTTCGACGCGCTGATGGGATTGATCGTCCTGCCGTTCCTGCTGTATGGCGTGTTCGTGCTGGCCGCTGCGCCGCTCCTGGCGCTGCGTCTGTATGCGCGCTCGCTGCGCGTGACCTATGGCGTGGCGCGCACGGTGCTGGGTGGCCGGACTGCGCGACTCGTGTCGGCTGCCGTCGTGCTCTTGAGTCTGGGGCTGTTTCTCATCGTGAATCGGCAGCCGCAGATTGAGGTCTACCGGCGCCTCCGCCAGCTGCCGCGCAGTGATCAGGAACGGATGGCCCTCCTGCGCGATGCCGCGGGGCTGCGTGAGGGGTTGCTCAACGCCTACCTGCAAGACGAGCGCTACTGGGGGCCTTCGCTGCCCAGCCGCCTCCCGGGTTGGATGTATGCCACCGAAAAAGGGCCGCTCGTTCTGGCTCTCCCCTGGGCCTCGATCGTGCGGTACGGGCTGGAGGGGCTGTATGGTGCCGTCGCGCGTCCGTTCCTCTACGACAACGCAGCCGAGTACCACGGGGGTCGCGCCGACGAGGCTGCCGAGGCCTATGCCGACTTCTTCGATGCCCCCATCGCGCAGACCGAGGTCGCCGCGATCCTCACCGCCTTCGCCGCCGACCTCTCGCACCACGATAGAAAAGAAAAGCGGCGCGAAGCGCTCGGGCGGGGAGTGCGGCGCACCTGGCAGGGGGTGCAGGCCACCCGGCACGGCGACGTGGCGGAGATTGAGCTGCACGAGGTGTACGAGAGCACGGCCACTTGGGACAGCTACAGCACCGACGACCTTTCGCTGTACTTCGCTCTGCCGGAGAGTGCGGTGGTTACCGGAATGTGGCTTGGCGGCAGCAGCGACCGCAGTCAAGCCAGCGAGTGCTCCGTCGACGCGCACCCTCGCCGGAACAATCCCCTGACCCAAGGCGAGCAGCTAGAGCCGGTGGGGCCGCGCCAGTATCGGGTGCGCATCTTGGCCGGCGTGCGCTCGGGGCTGTGGGATCGATCGCACGCAACCCCGATTCCGCGTCATCTGTGGCTGCGCTATCGCGTGCTGTCCGATGGCGTCGGCTTCGCGCTGCCGGAGCGCCTGCTTGAGCGCAACGTCCATGACACGCCGAGCACCAAGAAGGTGCTGGAAGGGCGCGAGCTCGCCCCGGGCGAAGAGTTTCCTCCGCGTCTTTTGGGCGCGGGGGAAAGGGTCACTCACCTCCACCACCCCGGGCTCAATGTCGACATCCAGGCGCGGCCCGTCTCGTCGCCCCCACCCCAGTGGCCAGCGGGCCGGACTCTGGCGGTCGTCGTCGATCGTTCGCGGAGCATGAGCCGAGTGCAGGCCGAGGCCGAGTCGGCGCTGCGCACGCTGGTCGCGGTCGCTGGCCAGAATGACCTCGACTTCTATTTGACCTCCGCCCCGACGCGGGGCGAGCCGGCGGTGCGCATCGATGATCCGATGCAGCTGCCGCACAACGCGACGTTCTTTTATGGCCGGCATCACCTGGACGGAGTGCTCGCGCAGTTTCAGAGCCTGCGGGGAAAGAAGGCGTATGACGCCCTTGTGCTGCTCACCGATGACGACGGCTGGGACCCTCCCAAGTGGCAGGCTGCTGCCACGCTGGGGGACCTGCCGCCGCTGTGGATGGTGCACCTGGGCGGCCGACTCGCCCCCAGCTACAGCGATGTCGTGCACTTGGCCCTGGTGCGGAGCGGCGGCGGCGTCACCACCGAGCTAGCAGGTGCGCTATCTGCCATCGAGCGCGCGGCGAGCGGCCGCAGTGGTCAGATCCTCGACGGCTACGAGTGGACCCAAGAGCCCGCCCCGCCTGGAGCCCCGCGGGTCGATGAAGCGTTCTCCGCCCTGGCGGCCGCACGCCTCGTTCGCCTGCATGCCGCCACCGGTTCGCGGAAGGCGACAAGCGCTGTGGACACCTTGCATGAGCTGGCCAAGGCGAATCACATCGCCACGGTCTTTACGCTGCTTGCCCCGCCTGCGCCCCGCCCGCGTCAGCCGTCCTCACCGGCTCCCAAGCCCAAGGAAAACGTCGCGCCCAGCGATGGGGTCGGGGAAGGCCGCGGCCCCTAGGCCATTCGGCTCGGTCGTCACGGGAAGACGCACCACAGGTATTCGCATCTCCCTTGGGGGATCGCCCTCCACAGAACCTTGGGCGCGGCCCGTTGTCAGTAAGCCTCACGCTGCCCACGGCTCGACGACACGAACCGCGCCTTGTGTGCTTCGCGCTCTGCGTTCGATTGGGGACAGCGATGATCGCGCCCGGGCGGCTGGGTGCCACGCCGCGCGGGGTGGCCGAGGCGCGGCTGCTTGGAACGGCAGCTATCTCGGGGCCATCGAGGCGCTGCAAGAGCTAGCCGCCGATGGAGGCCCCGCAACGGCGCGACCGCTGCACCGCGCGCACGCGGACGAGGCGGAGCCACGCCTACAAGCTCGCTGAGCACGCTCACCACCCGCAGGCAATAACGAATGCGGGCGCCGACCTTCTTGAACCGTTGCCGCCCGCGAAAAATATCACTCCCTTTTTGCGAAGGTTCTGCGCTGGCCAGGCACTCCTCTTTATGAGTCCGGACTGCCGTGAAGGCTCGGAATTTGAGGAATGGAAAGGGGAGTACACATGCAGAAATGCCTGAAACAAGCTCTGTACTTACTGCTTGTCCTGCCGGCGATCGGCTGCGGCAGCATGGAGCAGTCGATCTGTGACAAGCGGGTCACCTGCGAGGGCGGTAACGACAAGGATCGCAGGGCCTGCGTGGATCGCTACGTTGGGCAGGCGCAAGTTGCCGCGGCCTACGGCTGCTCCGATGCCTGGAGCAAGTGGCTGAGCTGCCTGGACACCTCTGGCGTCTGCAGCAACGCCAAAATTACCAGCAGCTGCGACGCGCAATCTCAGGCCGCGACCGCCTGTATGGACGCCGCGGCCTCTCCCAATTTCAGGTAACGCGGAGGAATTCCCATGCGGC
>DAORCZ010000367.1:0-3827 GCA_035345735.1 Pseudomonadota bacterium
GAGGAAGATCTCTGTCCCGACGTGCACAAGGGCAATCGTCCCGATCCCGAGCGCCTGGGCTGTCCGGTCGGCGATCGTGACAAGGATGGCGTCCTCGATCCCGACGACAAGTGTCCCGATGAGCACAAGGGCAACCGCCCCGATCCCGATCGCCTGGGCTGCCCAGTTGGCGACCGCGACAAGGACGGCGTCCTCGATCCCGATGACCTCTGCCCCGACGAGCCCAAGGGCGCGACGCCCGATCCCAAGCGCCTCGGCTGCCCGGCCGGGGACCGCGACAAGGACGGCGTCCTCGACTTCGACGACGTCTGCCCCGACGAGCACCAGGGTCAGTATCCCGACCCGGCGCGCAAGGGCTGCCCAGCGCCCGATCGCGACAAGGACACCGTGGTCGATCCGGTCGATGCTTGCCCCGACAAGCCCGGTGCCCCGAACCCCGATCCGAAGAAGAACGGCTGCCCCGGCCTGGTCGAAGTGAAGGGCGGTCAGATCGTCATCGTGAAGCCGGTGTTCTTCGCCACCAACAAGGACGTCATCCTGGCCAAGAGCTTCCCGGTGCTGCAGTCGGTGGCCGATGCCCTCAAGGCCTCGCCGCAGATCAAGAAGGTGCGCGTCGAAGGTCACACCGACGATCGCGGCAAGGTCGAATACAACGTCGATCTGTCGGATCGCCGCGCCAAGTCGGTCATGAAGTGGCTCGTCGAGCACGGCATCGAGCAGGGTCGCCTGGAAGCCCAGGGCTTTGGTCCCAAGAAGCCGGTGGCCGAAAACAAGACCGAAGCCGGCCGCGCCAAGAACCGCCGCGTCGACTTCCTGATCACCGATCCGCCGCAGCCCGCGGGCGTCCAGGTGCAGGATGCCAAGGCCATCGAAGTCCCCGACTCGCCCGATCAGAGCGACGGCAAGAAGGGCGGCAAGAAGGGCGCCAAGGCGGCTCCCGCCAAGGCGGCTCCCGCCAAGGCCGCGCCCAAGGGCAAAAAGGGCAAGAAGTAAGCCCGCGCCGCCGCCTACGTAGTTCTTGAAGCCCCGCCTCGCTCCCCCTCCATAACTCCTTAGACCGCAGCTTCCCCCCCGGCGCTCCGTCGGGGGCGGTCTGTTGCGGCCCGCTTACGGCGCCGGACAGAGCAAGCGCCCGCTCGCCTCGCGGCGGCAACCCAGCAGCGCATCGTAGTCGCGCAGCGCGATGATCGGACGGTGGCCATAGTTGGCCCGCACCGTCGCGCGCAGCGTCGGCGCAACCGGGTTTGGGCGACCATCGTGAGCATCGATATCGCGCGGCCAGCGCATGCGCGGCGTGAAGTGATTCGCAAGCCCGATGTAAAAGTCCTGGGCCAGCAGATCGCGGTTGAGGATGTCGAGATCGCGGCGTCCGCCCCGCACGAAGCGCTCGTACCACAGCCCGAACATCAGCCCGTCGCCATGGCCGATCAAAAGCGCGCCTTCCGGGGCCTCGGCAACGATCCGGCGCACCTGCCGGTCCAGCCCGTGACGTCCGTGCAGGTCGGCCTCGCGCGCCCCCCGCACGACGATGCTGGCGACGGTGACGAACGAAAGCAGCGCCACGCCAAAGCCGGCCGGCCGGGACAGCCCATGCTCACCGCGCAGCGCATAGGCGAGGGCCGCGAGGCCCAAACCGACCGCCATCGCAAACAGCATCTCCGTCGGGATGAAGTAGCTGCGCAGGTCTTCGATGTCGTAGCCGCCCGAGCCCAGCAGGTTGCCCAGCAGCGCCACCACCACGACAAGGAGCCACCTGCCCATGGCGCCCGACCGGCCGCGTCCGCGAGAGATCGTCCAGTAGATCGCAATCGCCGCACCGAACAGGCCCACGATCATCGCCAGGTGCCCGGCATCGCTGACCAAGGCGCAGCGCTCGCCGATGCGCTGCAGCGCCGCCGGCAGGCTGCTGTGCCAACGATCGCGATACTGCGCGCCCGAGATCGTCGCGAACCAGCGCGACAGCGTGTCCGGGTTGCCCCAGTTCAGGACCGGCTGTTGCCGCGCCGCCACAAGCAGCCACAGATCCGGCGACAGCCCAGCCAGACCGTAGCCGATAAGCGGCAGCAGACTCCGCCGCGTCAGCGCCCCGACCCAGAACAGAGCCAATATCGCCGCCGGCAGAAGCTGGATCAGGCTGGCGTGATGACACAGCCCCAGGCCGAAGGTCAGCGCCAGCCGGCGGGCTCGCATCTCGCGCGCCGCGGGCTCGAAAAGCAAGCGACTGATCTGGTACAGCACCGCCGCAACGAACAGCGCGTGCAGGGCATAGACCTCGGCGATGACCGCCTGGTTCCACACCGTCCCCAGGAAACAGAACGCGCCCGCTGCGGTCAGCGCCGGCCCATCGACCCACCAGCTCGAAGGCCCGAAAAAGAAGTGACGCAGCACCAGGCGCAGCGTCGCCAGCAGCCCCAGCGCGGCCAGGATCGCGCAGGTCGCGCTAAACAGATGCGCGACATCGATCGGATCGGCGCGGTGATAGATCGCGCACAGCCCACGCAGCACACAAAGGTACAGCGGATAGCCCGTTGGGTGCGCTACGCCGCTGGTGACCGCCGCCGCGACCAGCTCAGCACCGTCTTCGCCGCGATGCGCTTCGGTCAGGCCGCTCGGCAGGCAGGCGATGTAGATCGGCGCCACCGCGACGATGAGCGCCAGGTACGGCCACAGCTCAAAGCGCGAGCGGACATAACGGACAAGCGGCGGCCATGCCCAGGGCAGCGGCGTCGGTCCCGGCTCTGGATCCGGATCGAGCCGGCCCTGCCAGGCCGCAAAGCGACGCTCGATGCGCGGGATGGCATAGCAGCCAAAGACTGCCAGGGCAGCCCCCGCTAAAAGATCGACGACGTAGTGAAAGCGCAGGTAGAGCGTCGACAAGATGAGCTGGCTGATCGGAAACAGATAGACGTAAAAAAGTGGTCGCAGCTGGCGATAGGCGAGGATCAGCACGACCAGGCCCCAGGCGGTGTGCAGCGACGGAAAACAGTTGCGCGCTTCGCCGCTGCTGATCGCTTGGTCGTAGCTGATGCGGTCAGCAATCGCCGACAGCGGCGCGGCCAGCCAGGCCTGCCAGTCGGCGCGGGCCGGCAGCGCCTGTCCGGTCGAAAGCGCGACGTGGTAGTAGCGCTCGAAGTAGTAGCGCGGCCCGATCACCGGCACGAGCAGATAGCCCAGATAGCCGACCAGCCCGACCCCGGTGAACGTCAGCAGGAACTGCCGGCAAGCAACCAGGCGACCGCTGAGATAGAGGACGCCCGCGCTGAGCAGCGGATAGATGTAAAGCGACAGGTAGAAGAACGAAAACCAAGCGGTGCGGCCCGGGGTGACGAAGGCTTCCAGCCACTGCGTCGGGTGCTGCCGGAAGAGCCGCAGATCCAGCCGCATCAGCGTCTCGTCGTACAGCACCGGGCGCAGGCGGCCGACCAGGTGGAGGACGTTTTCGTAGCCGACAAGCAGCGTCACAAACGGCAGGAAGTGACGGGCCAGCGCGAGCGGGGCCTGCAAAATCGGCGAAAGACGCAGCCCGGGCCCACGCGCCTGGCGCAGCGCCGCCAGCAGCCCCGAACAGACGAGCATCCAGCAAAACAGACGCAGGCCTTCTTGAACGAACCAGGTCTGTAGTTGCAGACGATGGATACCGGTGACGTGCAGGACCGCCAAAAGGGCGGCCACCGACAGCGACAGCCAGTCCTCTAGCAGCATCGGGCGGCGGGCTAGGGGCTGCTCGTCGAGGTGCTGCAGCCCGTCGATGTACTCGTCGAAGTGGATGTACTCGTCGAGGTCGAGGTGCTGGTCGAAGTACTCGTCGAAGTCGAGGTGCTCGTCGA
>DAORCZ010000367.1:3927-7694 GCA_035345735.1 Pseudomonadota bacterium
CTCGTCGAAGTCGAGGTGCTCGTCGAGGTCGACGTACTCGTTGAAGTCGAAGTGCTCGTCGACGTGCTACAGGACGCGCCATCGTCAGGCGGCGCATCCCCCCCGCACGAACCTAGGATCGCGGCGTATCCTCCCGCGACGACGGCAGCGACCACCACGACTTCCAAGATTTTCTTCAAGAGCAACCTCCGAAGCCCGCTGTGTTAGTGGGTCGGCCGGTCGGAAGCAAGCGCTTTTGTCGGCGGGGGCGCGGCGAGTCGGGGCGGGGGCAGGGAAGGGGCGAGTCGGGGCAGGGCGGTCGGCCGCTATAGCTCGTCGCCGTGGACTTCCTGGCCGTTGGCGATGATCGGCAGCTTGTCGAGGTGCCAGTTGTTGCGCTCGATCTCGTGCAGCAGGCAGGTCGTGCGATAGGTGGTGCGGTGCAGGATCTCGCGGCGATGGGTCGCCAGCCACTGCTGCCGCGCCTTGACGTAGCCTTCCACCCAGCCCTTTTCGTTCCCACCGAGCACCGGCGGCTCTTCCCAGAACTTCTCGCGAATCGTCCACAGGATCGATCCGCTGTGGATGAACGAGTCGTAGATGACCAGCGCCGACAGCGGCAGGGTCAGGCGGTTTTCGTCGGCCCAGGCCATGGCTGGCTGGAAGTAGCGCTCGTCGAAGAATTGATCCTGCACACTCCGCATGCGCGGATCTTCTTGGCCGGCCTGGCGCAGCAGATCTTTGAAGGCCTCGTCCTCGACCAGCGGCTCGACGCCGATGCGGGTGACGTAGGGCGCAAGCTGGCTGCCGTAGAGCCCACCCGCCAGCACGTAGCGCTCGATGAGATCGCGCAGCTTGCTGTACTCGGTGGTCTGCGAGCGGCCGTAGGTGATCTGGCGCACGTCGCCGGGACCGTCGGCAAAGATCGAGATGTTGGCGTAGTCACCGGCCGGTGTGCCGGTCTCAAAGACGTTGACCACTTGGTCGATGACTCTGCGCTGCTTCGGCGTTAGCTGCATCGCTGCGTTCCTTGCTGGCTCGCGTTGGGGGGTGGATTTTCGGAATCATCTGGCGATTCCGCCACACCCCGAAGATCTAGTTTAACGAGGGTGAAGTCGCTTCCAGTAGATGATCTCGGTGATGCCGGCCTTGACGAAGTCGGGCAGGGCGCCGACGCGGGCATAGCCGGCTCGCTCATAAAAACGCTGCGCCCCCGTGTTGAAGTCCGAGGTCAAAAGGAACAGATCGGGATGGCGCGCCCGCACCGTTTCCTCGACGGCGGAGAGCAGTCGCCGGCCCGTACCGCGGCCGTGCTGATCCGGTCGCAGCGCGATCAGGCGCAGGTAGCCACCGCGACCAAAGTGTCCCAGGCCCGCGCTTTCCCCCAGCTGCACACGGGCAAAGCCGAGCAGCGGGGTCGGCCGCTGCTCTCCGTCGGGACTCGCCACCCACAGCTCTTCGCTGGCGGCCTTCGTGTGGTCGTTCTGGGCTAGCTGCGCAAGCTCACCCGCCAGGCGCTCGGCGCGTGCGCCATAGCGCTGCAAGAGCGGCAGCCCGGCCACCACCTGCGCTAGCTCGTGCAGCGCCGCAACATCGTCGGTGCAGGCGCGGCGCACCACCACCTTGGGCTCGGTCGCACGCAGGCTCACGACAGGCCCTTGGGCCGGATGTGGATCGCCGTCGGCTCCGGCGGACAGTAGTGCTCGCACAGGCCGCAGCCGGTACAGGCATCGGTGATGCTGGGGCGACCGCGCTCATCGACTTGGATCGCGCCCGGCACCGGACAGAAGCTGTGACAGGCGTTGCAGACCGTTCCCTGATAGGGCAAGCAACTTGACCTATTGATGATCGCGCGGCCGATGCGCATCTGCTGCGGATCGGCAAGCGGTCGCAGCGTGCCACTGGGGCAGACCGTGGAGCACAGCAGGCCCGAGCACATCACGCAGGGCGCTTCACGCGGGATGATAAACGGCGTCCCCACCCCCGCCGCATGACCGCGCGGAATGGCGCGAATCGCGCGACGCGGACAGATGTCGATGCAGGCGCCGCAGCGCGTGCAGGAATCGGCAATCAGGTCTTCCGCAATCGCGCCCGGCGGTCGCAGGGGTAGCTCATCCGCGGCGGCTCCACGGAGCGACTTGCGAAACATGCCGAACAGATCGCGGCGCGTCAGGCGCTCAGCCATGGTCCCGATTGTCTCTCGGTCTGCCCTGCGGTTGCACGGCCAATTCTGCAGCCGCGGCGAGGTTCTTGGTCGAACTTTGCCGACCACTTTTCCCCCGGCGGCAGTAGCATGCCCGGGTGCCTGCCCCGTCTGCCTCTCCACCCTCGCTGTCCACAATCGCCCGTCGCTCGTCGCGCCCGTGGGAACGACTGCGCCGCGCCTCGGTCCTCCTGTCTGTCATGGCCGTGCTGCCGCTCGCTTTGGCGCTCGGCTGCGGTGGTGGCGCACCGGCCGACGTGACCTTGCTGTGGCGCTTGGTCGATGGCCGCTCCTGCGTCGATACCGCCATCATCCGCACCGTCGCCGAGATCGAAGGCCAGACCCCGCCGACGATCTACGAGAGCCGCTGCAGCGAGCGCCCCGAAAACAACCGCCTGCAGCTTCCCTCCGTCGCCCCCTCGACCCACATCCTCCTGCGCGCCGAGACCCTCAACAAGCTCCCCATCTACCGCGGCGAAGTCCGCATCACAAACCCCGTCCCCCCCGTCATCGAGACCGAGCTTTACTACACCGGGGGGCAGTAGGGCGGGGAGGCTGTGCGACGGGAACCGCGGCGGACTGGGGTGCCAATGAGCGAAATCGCACGTGGCTTGCTCGTTGGCTTGGGACTGCGCTAGGTTGCGTCGCTGTTTCGTCGGTGGGCTGGTGAGCGCCGAGTGGAACAGACAGGAGCACGCATCCCTTGGCCACCCCGCACGACTCGACGACTGATCGGCCGACTGGCCAGCCTCCGCTGCCGCCCGCGAGCCAACCTGCGACCCAGCCTGCGACCCGAGGCCTGGGGCGGCTGCTGGCGGCGCCGCGTTTCTTGATTCTGGCGACGCTGGTCCTGGCCTTGGTCAGCGCCCTGGGGCTGCGCAAGCTGCGCAACGAAGATGATGTCTTGGTCTTCCTGCCCGAGGGCGAGCCCGAAGTGACGGTGTTCAAAGACGTGGCGCGTCGCTTCGGCGCGCTGCGCGTGGCGCTGATCGGCGCGACCCCGCGCGATGGCGAGGTGTTTTCGGGCGACTTCCTGAATCGACTGGCCCGGCTGTCGGATGCGCTGAAGAACACCACAGGAGTCGATCGCGTGGTGTCGCTTTCGACGATGACCGATCTGCGCACAGCGGATGGCGGGGTCGATGTGCAGGCGCTGATTCCGACGCCGCTGCCGACGGACGCCGCGGCACTGGCCAAGCTGAAAGAGTACAGCCTGGGCTTGTCGCAGGTGCGCGGCAACGTGCTATCGGCCGATGGTCGCTCGACGCTGGTGATGGTGTTCTTTTCAGACGGGGCGAAGACCAATGCGCTGGCCGGCGCGGTGCGCACCCTGGCCCAGGTCGAGCTAGGCGGTGTGGCGCAGCTTTACTATGGCGGAGCGCCGTTCGCTGGGCCGGCGATCTATGAAGATACGCAGCGCGATGTGCGTCGCCTGACCCCGATGGCGATGGCGCTGTTTTTTGCCATCGTGCTCTTGGCCTTCCGCGGCGTGTTGCCGGTCGTCCTCACGGTCGTCACGGTGGCGCTGTCAGGCGTGCTGGTGCTCGGCCTGATGGGCGCCATGGGCGAGGCCTTTACCGTCGTC
>DAORCZ010000368.1:0-7691 GCA_035345735.1 Pseudomonadota bacterium
CGCCATGTCGCGGCGACGCTTCTCCTCCTCTTCGTCGACCAGCCCCATCGGGTCGGTACAGCCGGTCACAAACCCGAGCGAACACAGCGCGGCCAGCCCGGTGAGTCCGGTCAGTCCGGGGGCAGCTCCCCACATCGTCGAAGAGAAGGTTTTTCGTCGCATGGCCTCGATCCCTCGCAGAGGGGCGAACCATTGCACGAGGGACAGCGCCCAGGCAAGCGAGCGATCGTGGGGTGAAGAAGGAAGAGCGGCCGCCCCGCGTCCACCGCGTCAGGCCGCGGGTCCAAGGCCAGCCGAGAGAGAGGTGGCTACGGGATGTCCTGGGTCATGATCAGCGTGTACGGCGTCTTGGCCTGGCCCGAGACCTTGAGGCAGTAGGTGACGGCGGGATTCACCGTCTCTTCCTGCGCCGCCGCGCCGTTGGCCGTGCGCGCTCCGTTGACCCCGACCATCACCGAGCACGTCGCATCGAGGAGCTGCACCGTCAGCTGGCCGCCCGTGACCGTGCTGGCCGCGAAGTACACCGTGCCCATCGTCGCCGGCTTGAAGGTGATGTAGTCGGCGTCGGTCATGTCCTCGATCATGCCGTCGGTGGCGTAGTACGCCTTGTCGATCGTCAGGTTCTTTAAGAGCGGGTTTCCCGGCGTGTCCGGCGTCGTCGGCTCTTTCAGCGAGAGCGCCGCACCAACCGCCCGCTTGGGCAGGATGGTGTACGAGTGGTTGGTGCCACCCGTCAGGTTGTCGGTGTACACGCCGAAGTAAACGTCGCCGCCCTTGGGCACATAGGTCAGGAAGTTGTGCGCGACGAGCGTGCCCATCATGTCGATCGAGCGCGAGGTATCAAACGGCATCCCCTCGGCGAAGCGACCATTGGTCGGCGCCGTCTGGCCGATGACGCGCGGCGGCGACACCGCACCAAAGCGCAGCGCCGAGCCCAGCGTGTGCAGCCGCGTCAGCACGACGTAGTTGTCGGCCGGCGTCGAGAACTTGTAGAGCGTGCTCTGGCTGGGACCGGGGATGGTCTGGTTCGTCGAGTCCGACTTGTCGTTGAGGCCAATCGGCGTGCGCGCCGTGATCTGCGGCGCCTTGGCATCCGCCGGATCCGAGATGTAGGCCAGCGGCTGCCCAAGCGGCGTCGGCGAGTTCAGCCCGACCTGCAGCCCGCCCACCGGCGGCAGCGCATCGACCAGCACCAGCCCGCCAAACGTCGTCGGATCGACCATCGCGTTCGCCGTCGCCGGAGCGACCAGGCCGACCACCGCCGACATGCCCAAAAGACCGCGCGTGTTCATCGGATCGAACAGGTTGTCGCGGTAGTCCAGGTTGCGGAAACGAACCGTCGTCAGGCCGCCCTGCGGCACCGAGGCCGGCATGTTCTGCCCGATCGGAAGCTCGGCCATCAGCGTCGGCGTCACCAGCACACCGCCCTGCACCACCAGCTTCTCGTCGGCTCCCGCCATGCCCGCGCCCGGCGTCGTCACCGTCAGATCCTTGGCGCCGATCGGGGCCAGCGAGGTGACATCGATGGCGACGCGCAGATAGGTCGCGCTGGCGACATCAACCTTGGTGACCTTGACGTTGGTATCGCTAAACGTGACCGTCGTCGTGCCGGCCTTGAAGTGCGTGCCAAAGCCCGAGATCACCAGCGTCGCCGTGCGCGCCCCAGCCACCGACGAGGGCGTAATCGCCGAGATCGACACATCGCCGGAGGCAGACCCCGATGATCCCGGCAGACCCATCGTGCCCATCGGACCCTGCGGACCGGAAGGTCCCGTCGGACCCTGCGCGCCGCGTGGACCTTCCACCGGCTCGCCGCAGGCCAGGATGCTGCTGGCCAAGAGCCAGCCAAGCGTCTTCTTCATGACTTTTTCCCCTTACTTGGTTTGCGGTTTGGGTTCAGGTCGGACGTGGCTACGGTCGCCGGTCTAGACCCCTCGACCCCAGACGATGACCTATCTGTGCGACTAAAAAGTGTAATTCATATTTCGGATATTTGTCTGCACATTCTAGCCCGCGTTCCGCTGGGTCTGCCACTGTCTCCGTCGATCGCGGCAGCGCTCGGCTCCGTCGTTGCGGCAGTCGCGATCGAGGCGGCATCCAAGCTGGCACGCTCATGCCAAACCTCTCGATCACGACCCCCAGGTTTCTCTCCTGCTCGGCGCTTGCGCTGGGTCTTTCGCTCTCGGCCTGCGCCCCGGACTCGCCGCCGCTTGACGAACGCCCGCCCGCCGAGACCCCGCCGAGTGGCTGCTTCGAAGCGCCGCTGCCGCTGCAGAACGCCCGCGCGCACACGCTGGGCGATACGTTCTATCTGCCGCGTCCAATCGCCGCGCCGGGCTGCCCGGCCGCCGCTAGCTGGACCGTACAGACTGCGCCGGCTGAAAGTCGCAACCGGATCTACGCCCAGGGCGCGCCGCAGCCCCGCTTCACGCCGGATGTCCCCGGCACCTATGTCTTTCAGCTAGCGGGCCTGGCGGGCAGCGAGCAGCGGCTAGACGTCGTCGCTCGCCCCCCGGCCGAGCGTTTCGCCAATCACTACCTGACGCCGCTTTACGGCCTGGCCCAGATCGGACCAGAGCTCTGGTCGGCCAACGGCGCCGCCTACACCGTGACTCGCCTGGTGCCCGACGGGACGGGCTTCCGCAAGGCGGCGGAAATCGCGGTCTCGGCCTGGCCGGCCGCGATCGTCGGTAGCCCTGCCCTGCCCTACGTCCTGGTGGCGCAGCGCGGCGCCGATAGCATCGGCTTTGTCGATCGCGCGCGCGGCGTGCTGGAGGACGCGCTGTGGGTCGGAGACGAACCGACTGGCCTGGCCCTGTCGCCCGACAGCACGCGGCTTTACGTGTCGCTTGCGACCGTGCGGCAGGTGGTGGTGGTCGATGTCACAAACCGCAGCATTCTCGATCGCATCACCGTCGGCTTCGACCCGCGAGCCCTGGCGCTGAGCGCCGATGGCGGGCGGCTATTTGTCGCTTCGTATCGCTCGGCCAACCTGCAGAACGGACCGACCGGCAGCCGCAAGGCGGAGGACGATCAAGATATTTGGATCATCGATACATCGACGCGAAAGATTGAAAAAACCGTCTATAGCGTTGCCGCCGATCTGCGAGCCCTGGCGCTGGCCCCCGACGGCAGCGAGCTGTACGTCGCGGCCAGCGATGGCGACACCCTGCCACCGCAGAACGAGGCCGGTGCCCAGCCCTTTGTGCATCAGGCGGTCGTCGTCTCCGCCGAGCCGGGGGCCGCCGACTATGGCAAGGTGCGCCGCCGCGCCGACCTGACGCGTCAGGCCAGTGCCGCCGGGCAGCCCTTTGTGCACCCCGCGGGCATCGTCGCGATCGGCGATGCGCTGTGGCTGTCGGCCGAAGCCTCGGATCAGCTGGTCGTCCTCGATCGCTCCACCCTGGCCGAGCGGCGCCGGGTCGCGGTCTGCCAAGGCCCGCGGCAGCTCGTCGCGCTCGCGGATGGCGGGGTCGCGGTCCACTGCTTCCAGAGCTTCGCCGTGGCCATCGTCGCCCCCGACGGCACGCTGCGCCAGACGGTGGCGCTGAGCAGCGACCCCCGGCCGGCCGCCGTCGCACTTGGCGAGACGATCTTTACCCACCCCGGGGGGGGCTTTGCCGCCAACCACTCGTGCACCGGCTGCCATATCGAGACGCAGAACGACGGCATGGTGTGGCGCTTCGGCCCGCGCATCTGGCACAACGTGCGCCCGCTGCAGCTGCTCTCAGCAACGACGCCGCTGGAGTGGGGGGCCTATGTGTCCAGCGCCGACAACTTCGGCTTCCAAGGTCCCGCGTCGATCATCGGCAAACCGGTCAACACGGCGGGGGCCGAGGGCTTGGCGGCGTTTTTAGGCTCGCTGCTCGGCGCACCGCGGGCGACGCACGAGACGCGCCTCGATGGCAGCTACAGCGAAGCCGGTCGCCGAGGCCAGGAGCTGTTCGAAAAGAAGCTGCCCTGCGCCAGTTGTCATGCGCCGCCGCTTTACACCAGCCGCACCTTCATCGCGCGCGGCAAGTCTGGCGAGCCCGCCGATGTCCCGTCGCTGCTCGGCGTCTATCGCCATGGCGTGTACATGGTCAACGGCGCCGCGCGCAGCCTGGATGCGGCGGTCGATGTCGCACTTGCCTACGTCGGCGCGACGGTCACCCCCGACGAGCGCAGCGACCTGATCAGCTTCCTGCAGCAGCTAACAGCCAAGGGCGCCGCACCGCTTGGCATCTGGCCTGATCTGGATAGCAACCGCGGCGTGCTGCCCGATGTGACGCCGTGGGTGGCGTTCAGCGAGCCGGTCGATGACAGCGAAGGTCTAGCGGGCGCCGATGCGCTGGCGGGCAAGTATGTGTCGCTGACCCGCGAGGGCGGCAGCGCGGTCGGGGCTACCGTCCGTCGCGATGGCGGTCGTCTGACGCTGACTCCGAATCAGCCGCTTTCGGCGGGAGCGCGTTATCGCTTCTGCGCGCTGCCTGGCCTGCGCTTCCGCTCGGGCGGGCTGCTCAGCTACGAGCGCTGCAGCGAGTTCACGGTTGCGCAGCCGGCCGTGGCCGCGCTGCCGACGGCGATGACGCTCTCGGTGCAGCTACCCGCGATGGGTGGCCCGCCACCGCCGCCAATCCCCTTCGCGCTGGACAGCGCCGCCCCGCAGCCGGGCAGCTTGTCACTGCGCCTCAGCCTGGGTCCAGATCAGCAGCAGCGGCTGTGGGCGCAGATCGACGGCGATACGGTCTACCTGCAGCCCTTTGCCCTGCCGCTGCCCGGCCGCGGCGTCGCTGATGCGGCCAATGTCGTCGGCAAGATCACCGCCCAGGCCGAGGTCGGGGGGCAGAAGCAAGCCACCCGCATCGAAGGCACGCTGCGCCTGGGCGCCCCCGGGCTGACCGTGCCCGGCATCGCCTTCGTCATCACGCCGCGCTAGGGGACTACGACTTGGTCAGCTCGACGTTCCCGGCCATGACGTCTTTCTGCACCTCGGTGCCGGTCAGGAATGACTCGGCGCTGCGATCTCCAGCCAGCGTCCACAGGAAGTAGGCGGTGACGTACTTGATGGCGAGATCGCGCGACTCGGCCTTGGGGGCCAGGCTGCCGGGGCAGAACAGGCAGGGGAAGCAGCCGGCCGGATTGTCGACGAAGTCAGTGTGCGCGGCCTTGAGGAAGCGCAGGGCAAAGCGGCTGGCGCTGCTGCTGCGATACAGCACCTCGTAGTTGGAATCGGCGGGGGCGCAGGGCTGAGCGCCGCCGGTCTTGCTGATCGTCTCGCCGAGGAAACCTAGCGGCACGCCGGCCGGCAGGCGGATGGCGCCGATGCTGTCTTTGGCTAGCGGTGCCCCGCCATCGACGGGATCGATGGTGATGACGGCCTTTACGCGGGGGTCGACGGCGGCGGTCAGCAGGCTGATCTTGCCGCCCAGCGAGTGGCCAGTCAGACCAATGCGGCGGCTGTCGATGCGTCCGCTCAGCCGGCTGGCGCTGCTCCCCGTCGGAGCGATCAGCCAGTCGATGAGCTTACTGGTGTCGTCGCGGTACTGGGCGTGCTTGGCCTCGGCGCGGGCGGTCTGCGAGACGACGATGAAGCCATGGCTGGCCAGGCGGGTGAGGTAGCCATTGTATTGCGTCCGAGCGATGACAAAGCCGGGCGACAGGACCACCAGCGGCAGCGCCCCTAGAGCCTTGGTCAGCTCGCGCCCATCGTCGGTGGGGCCGGCAACGGTGACGGCCAGGCTACCTCCACCTCCGAGCGGCACTGTCAGGTCAAAGCGCAGCGGTCGGTAGGGCCCGGCAGCGGCCGGAGAGGACAGCGCGGACCGACTCTGCGACAGGCAGGTCTCGTCGATGCAGTCCGCGATCTGCGCCCCGCCCGGCGAGCCCGGGGGCACCGACCCGCAGTGCAGCCCCAGCGCGACGCCGCAGAGCAGCAGGACACGCTGTAGAGCCCGGCGCGCGGCGGCCGCAGAGCCCGTACTCAGCGACGAGGACGAGGATGAAGACGAGGCAGCGAGGTGGACGAGGGGTTGGTTCATGAGGTCTCCCGTGAGGCAAGAGGCAGCCGAGGTTGAACTGGGGTGCCGGTGGGGCTGTCGCCGCAGATGCAAAAGACTTGCATCTCTTGGTGGGCGGGCGGCGTTGCGTGCCAACCTGCCCAACCTCTCGGACCGCGAGGAGTGGGCGACAGCATAAGAGCGGTCCGACCGATCGTGTACGGCGTCTGCGACCCGACTATGGAAGCCCCGTGCCAAGCCGCTGTCCCCAGGGTCTCCGTCGGAAGATGGGCCCAACCTGCCTCGCGGAGGCGGTCGGCGGGTTGGGATGTCCCCCTCACATCGAGAACGCGCATCCCCAGGGGCAGGTCCCCCGGCGGTGGCCCGACCCCAGCTGGCGGAACTCCAGCGAAATCTCCTCTATTGCCACCGGAGCCTCTCAGGGAGATAGTGAAAGGACTGCGATGCGTGCTGCCAACCGGTCTGCGCCCCCCCGGCGCAGGCTGTTCGCCTTCCTGGTCTTGCTCTTCGGCCTGATTCTGGCTGGCAGTGCGACGTCCGTCTGGGCGGGCCCAGGCGCAGAGCCCCCCCCAAGCGAGCCCATCGCCATCGTCAAGCTCCCCTTTGCCGGCATCGCCAGCGAGGTCGAAAACAGCCTGCAAGAGCTGCTGCGCTCGACGCTGAATCGCTCGGGCTTTACCGTGCTGCCGGCGCAGATGGTGGGGAACCGCCTCGCGAACGAGTCCCGGCTCTTCGGCTGCTCGACGGCCAGCTGCTATGGCCGACTGGCGCAGGTGCTGGGTGTGCGACGGGTGATCGAAGGCGAAGTGCAGAAGCTGGGCCTGGAGTTTTCGCTGCAGCTTTGGGTGCGCGACCTGTACACCGGCAAGCTCGTCGCACCGCCGGCCAAAGAGGTCTGTCAGGTGTGCAGCAGCGAAGAGATTCGCCAGACGGTGATCCGCGTGGCGCAGATGCTGGTGCAGTTTGCGCCGCCGCAGGGACCGCAGGCCACGATCCGCGCCGAAGAGAGCGGCCTGCTGAGCCTGGAGACCGATCCGGTCGGCGCCCGCATCTTCATCGACAAGGTGGAGCGCAGCGAGCGCACGCCGGCGACGCTGCTGCTCGGCGCGGGCATCCATGACCTGATGATCGACGGCACGGGCTACGAACCGCAGCGTCACAAGGTCGAGCTCTCGTCGGGCAAGCAGGTCTCGCTGAGCTTCGTGCTGAGCCCCAAGACGCAGCGCAAGACCTGGCTGCGGCCGCTGGGTTGGACAAGCGCTGTGCTCGCCGTCGGTCTGGCCGTCGGTAGCGGCGTGCTGTTCTACTACCACAACCGCCCCGTGACCTCGATGGACTGCCCCGACCAGCCTGGACTGCCGTTCCACTGCCCGCAGAAGTACGACAACCTGGGCGCGGGCATCGGGGCCGCCGTCGGAGCCGGCGTGCTGGCGATCGGGGCAGGGATCGCGTTTTACTACGACCTGTCCGCCCCGCGACGGCGCTCGATTGCCGAAGCCGAGAGCGAAGCGGCGCAGGAACGTCCCGCCAGCCCGATCCCGGCGGGTCCGTCCCCTAGCTCGACGGGCGCTCCCCTGCCGACGCCAAGCCCGGCCACGCCGCCCCTCGCGCCCAAGGCCCCGGCTGCGACTCCGCCGACGACGAGCGCGGCTCCTCCCGCGGCCTCGCCTGCCTCGCCTGCCTTCCCTGCCT
>DAORCZ010000369.1:0-7675 GCA_035345735.1 Pseudomonadota bacterium
GCTGGAACTTGCCGACAGCCGCGAGACGCCGGGCGCTGGGCGCTACTGGGATGTACCGCTAGCGATCGACGTCGCGGGGCTGCCGGCTGGCGAGTACACCACCACGCTGAGCTTTGTCAGCGGCGGTGGCACGGTCAAAGTCCCGGTGAAGATCTTGGTGCGTCATCCGGTGTACTGGCCGGCGCTGGTTCTGCTGTTTGGGATTGCCGCAGGGCTGGGCCTGTCGCGGTATCGCGCCTATGGGCGACCGCGCGATCTGCTGCTGACCCAGCTGGGGACGCTGCGTGCGCTCTTGCAGCAGGATGCTCTGCTGCGGGACGGCATTCCGCTCGATGAGGACGAGGGGGGCGAGCGGTCGGCTGGGGAGGTTGCTGGGGGCGGCACCGGTGGGCGGGCCGCAGCTATGCCAGATGTGCTGGCGAACCCGTTCCGCGACAAGGCGGAGGGCTTCTTGTTGACGGCCGAGCTGGGTCTGCAGTCAGAGCAGCTAGACGCAGCGCGTACTCAGCTGCAGCAGGCCGCGGAAGTGCTGCGGACTTGGAGTCAGGCGCGATTGGAGTGGAGCAAGCAGCTCGCCTACCTGGCGCGGCTGCAGAACAAGCTGGGGCAGGGCGGGGGCGACGAGAGCAGCTTCCGGCAGCAGCAGCGTCGTCGCCTGGCCGATCTGATCGACGGCGCACCGCTGCAAAAGTCGCCGCAGACGCTGCGCGAGGCCGCGGTTCCCCTGGTCGAGCGACTAGGCGTGCAGCAGCAGATCGTCGCTCGGATCGTTGATCTGGAGTCGCAGGCGAGCAAGCTGGCCGCCCCAGCCTGGCGCAGTTGGCAGGCCCGCTGTGCGGCGCTGCGGCGGCGTGCCGATGGCCTGGGCGAAGGGCAGGCGGCTGTTGAAGGGCTGCAGGCCGAGCTGGCAAAAGCCGAGGCAGAGCTCGGCAGCGAGCTGTCGGCCAATGCCGGCGATACGCCCGATTCGGCGGACGACGCACCGATGACCACGCTACACAGCGCCGCCTTGGGCAGCACTCCATCAAGCGGCATTGAGCCCGTGCCCGAGACCCAGCTGGGGCGACTAACCGGCAATACTCCCGGGCGTGCGGCCTGGCGCCTCCAGGTCTTTCTCATCGGGACCTACGGCATCATGCTGCTGCTCTTGGCGGGGGCCGGGCTGAACGAGGTCTACGCCAAGCGGCCGACCTTCGGTGCCGATCTGCTGGGCGATTATCTGACGCTGCTCTTGTGGGGCTTTGGCGCAGAAGCGACGCGAGACTCGATCGCCGCAGCACTGCGGGGCGGGGCGACCGCGGCGGACAAACTATCGACGGAGCGTGGGGAGTCGAGCGGGGCAGCTGCCACCCCGTAGGCGGGGGCGGCTGATTACTTCAGCTGAGCGAGCGCGTCGCGGGCTGCGTCGGAGAAACGACCGGCTGGGTAACGTTCGAGGTACTTCTGCAGCGCCTCCCGTGCCAGCCCTCGCTCACCGAGCGCTAGGCGGCACGTAGCCAGGCCATAGAGGGCGCGTTGGCCAGCCTCCCCGTCGCGACTAGACTCGGCCTGCCAGCTGGTGGAGAAGTCGCTGATCGCCTCGCGGCAGCGTCCGGCATGCGCTCGTAGCTCACCGCGAAGCAGGCGCAGCTCACCCCCCCGAGCCAGGCGCGTAAGCTGCGCCGAGTCGAGGATCCGCAGGGCGTCCGGCTGGCGGTTGAGCTGCATGAGGGCATCGACGCGAGTGGCTTGTGCCTCGTCGCGCAGCCGGCCTTCGCCGTACTGATGACTGTAGCTGTCGAGCACCGACAATGCCCCGGCGGGATCATGTTCGCGATGCAAGCGCTGCAGGGCCTGGCCCAGGAGCTGCGATTCGGCAAGCAGGCTGGCGTCGCCGCCCGGGCTGGGGGCTGGAGCCGCGACCGGCGGGCTGGTCCCGAGGAGTGGGGCGGCAGCTGTCGGCCGAGGTGATGCGGCGCGGAGCGGCCGATGCGCCGGGCGCGGAGCAGGACTGACAGCGAGGACTGGCGCCGTCTCTGGGGCTGCCGCAGCAGCCGTCGAATCGCCAGCCTGGGGCGTCGGCCAGCTCGCACCGGCAGGCACCTCGAAGCTCTCAAAGACCTGATCATGGCTGGGGCGTTCGACGGTCAGCGTGCCACGATAGGCCGCAACGTAGACCAGCTCGCCGTGCATCGCGCGGACTTGACCGCTGCCGGATGGGGCGACTCGAATCCGCTGCGTCCCGACCCGCACCCAGACTGGGTTGGCACTGCTCTCGATTCCCAACTTTCCTTCCGTCAAGGAGATCTCTTCGCTGCCAAGTGACAGCTCACCTGGGCCGGCGAAGTCGAGCACGTCGCCGCGCTGAGTCAGCAGGCGAGCCTGACTCTCGTCGGGCAGTCGGACCTGACGGAGAGCCGCAGCGCGAACCGCAAGTGCTGGAGGTGCGCTGGGTCCCAGCTGACTTCGCGAGTGAAGACCCCAGCCAAAGAGGAAGCTGGCGGCCACCGTCGCCAGGGCTCCACCACCCCAGGCCAGACGGCGCAGCCACGGTAGACCACCGCGGACGGCTGCGGGGCTGCGCTGCAGCAGGGTCTCTTCAATTCGCAGGTAAGCACTGCCCGACAGGGGAGCTGGCTTCGGCAGCTGACGGAGAAGCGCAGCAGCTCGCTGGAGCTCAGACGGAGCCTGCCGATCGTCGGCCTGCAGATCACAGAGCCGCTGCGGCTCTTGCTCGGCCGGTGTAAGGCGCTCAGGAGTAGTCGTCGGTGGTGTCATGGTTAGGCGCTCGCTGGCGGCAGCTTCTTGTTGGGCCTGGTAATCGAGGTTTGCGTATCGGCACGGGCCTTCCCCTCGGCCTGTTCGAGCTTGGCCAGTCCGGCGGTGAACTGGGCGCGGGCGCGGTGCAGCCAGACCCAGATGGTCGCGACCTTTTGGCCCAGCAGCGTCGCGATCTCCTCACCGGAGACGTGCTCGATCTCAAAGAGGATGAAGGCAGTGCGGTACTTGTCGCTCATTCCGTCGAGGACGCGGTAGACAGTGGCGCTGGCTTGGCGCTGTTCCAGGACCTCGACCGGGGTGGGACGCGTGGATGCAGTCTGTCCGATCACGTCGCTAGCTGTACCTGTCAGGAACTGGCGGAAGCGCAGCTTGCGTCGCTGATGTCGGACCTGATTCTGCGTGATGCGGAACAGCCAAGTGGTGATCTTGGCCTCGCCGCGGAACTCTGGCAGGAGACGATGCGCCGTCAGAAAGACTTCCTGCACAACGTCTTCGACATCGATCGTCGGTCCCCCCAGGCGAGCCGCCCAGCGGGCGACCGTCTGTGCATGCGCGCGGTACACAGCGCCGATCTCGTACTGCGGAGTCGGGGCTTCACGCTCGGGGTTGGCTTTCGCTTCTGCCACGTACACAACACCTATTCGGGACGGCACCGGAGCGCGACCTTACAGGCCGCCTGCGCCTAGGGGAGCGCCCTCTGCCACCCGAGGCCTAACGACAGCAGAATATCCCAGGCGGGCAGAGACACAACAGGCTGTGGTTCGTCCTGCAGGCGCAGGTTTTGCGGGCGCAGCCAACCGACGGCCAAAAGTTCCAGCGTTGGCAGTAGGCGGCCCGATGGCAGGTCGATGCTTCGCCCAAGGCGAAAGCCACCGCCAAGGCCCACATCGACGTCGAGACTGCGATAGTTTTCCGCCAGCGAGGTCCCGCGCGCGAACACCACCGCCCCAAAAACTCCGGCGGACACATCGACAACCAATCGATAGGGGGCCGCTGGGATCCGACGGCGCGCGAGCAGTGACACGGGCAGTCGCGACCACTCCGCAGCCCCTTGTCCGACCGAGATCGGTCGAACGCCGAGAGCCGCGACGAGCAGGCGGCCTCCCCATGTGTCCGTCGGTGTGGCCAGTCCCACGTCGATGAGCCCGCCCGCCGTAGCGCTGCCAGCGCCCAGCGCAAGGAGGCCAGCCACCGACAGGGCCAGCGTCACGCGGGGAGGTGGAGGCGGTGCCGGCGGCGGAGGAAGGGCCTGCGGTGGAATTGCCAAGATCGGCGGACTGACCCGCGGCTGGGCCGTCACGGCGGTAAAGATCACGATCGCTGCCGCCGCTGCCAGTCCATCGCAGGTCGCCGATCGCGGCAGATCGTTGTGGGAGAGCAGGCGACCACTGGCATCGCGAACCTGCACACGCAACAGCTCATCAAGCGGCTCGACGCTGGCTCGGAATTCTGTGGCGCTTGGCTCAGTGGCTGCCGAGTCCGTGCTCCGATTGACCGACAGCGATGGGGGCAAAAGGGGCGTCAGGCAAGCCGCCACGGCGGCCGCGCTGGGGCAGCTTCCCTCAACGATCAGCCGCAGTCCCAGAACGACTGCCGGCGCCGTGACAAACATCCCGGCATCGTTTCAAACGCACCGCCGAGTGTCAAAGGGACAGCCGTGGGAGGGGCCATTGGCATGTAGCAGCGGCAAGCGCGAGTGAAATACAAGTCTTGCCAGGATGCTGGCTCGTGGTTAGGGATGGCTGCATGACGACCACCTCCACGACCCCCGAGACCTCCCCGGCTGCCGGTGAGCAGCGCACGTTCTCTACCGAAGTGCAGCAGCTTCTGCACCTGATGGTGCACTCGCTGTACAGCAAGAAAGAGATCTTCCTGCGCGAGCTGATCTCGAACTCTTCAGATGCCATCGACACGCTGCGCTTCCTGGCCCTGACCCGGCCCGAGCTCAAGCCCGCCGTTGAGGGCGAGGCCGCCGAGGCGCCAGCGATCGAGCTGGTGGTCGATAAAGATCAGAAGCAGATCCGCATCACCGATACCGGCATCGGCATGACGCGGCAGCAGGTCATCGACAACATCGGCACCATCGCACGCTCGGGTACGGCGACGCTGGTAAAGCAGCTAGCGCAGCAGAAAGAGAAGGCCGCCTCGGGCCAAGCGCTAGACGTGATCGGGCAGTTCGGCGTCGGCTTCTATTCCGCCTTCATGGTCGCCGACAAGGTCGAGCTAGAGACGCTCTCCGCTGAGCCGGGTGCTGAAGCGGTGCTGTGGAGCTGCGAGGGCGGCGGCACCTACACGCTGACTTCGTCAGCGCGGCGGCGGGTCGGGACGACCGTGACCCTGCACATGAACGCCGACTCTGCCGAGTTCCTCGAAGACTGGCGCCTAGAGAGCATCGTCAAGCAGTACTCGAACTACGTGAAGTGGCCGATCAAGATCGGCGAGCGCCAGCTCAACCGCGCGACCGCGCTGTGGGCCAAGCGTCCGTCCGAGGTCAGCGAAGACGAGTACAAAGACTTCTACAAAGAGCTGATGGGCGGCTTTGTCGACGGTGAGCCGCTAGCGCGCCTGCACATTCACCTGGATGCACCATATCAGTTCCAGGCCATCGTCTACATCCCACAGAAGCCGGGCTTCGACTTCATGCTCGATCGCGATGACAAGCGGCGGGGCATGCAGCTGTACGTACGGCGGGTCTTCATCCTCGATCACGCCGACGAGCTGCTGCCGCCGTGGCTGCGCTTTGTGCGCGGCGTCGTCGATTCGGACGATCTGCCACTGAATGTATCGCGCGAGATCCTGCAGAAAAACCAGGTCATCAGCACCATCCAAAAGCAGCTCGTAAAGAAGATCCTGGAGGAGCTCAAGCGCGCCAAGAACGAGAAGCCGGAGCTTTACCGCGAGTTCTTCGACGAGTTTGGCGTCATCCTCAAAGAGGGCGTGTTCCTTGACGCAGGGAATCGCGAAAAAGTGGCCGAGGTCTGCCTCTGGCAGAGCCTGAACACCGCCGCCGACAAGCGCCTGAGCCTGCCCGAGTACGTCGCCGCCATGCCCGAGGGGCAGGACGAGATCTACTACATCACCGGGGCATCCCGCGCTGTCCTCGAAGTCAGCCCGCACGTCGAGTCGCTGCGTCGCTTGGGCGTCGATGTCCTGCTTTTGACCGACGCCGTGGACGAGTGGGTGGTGCAGGGCCTGACCGAGTTCGACAAGAAGAAGCTCAAGCCGGTGCACAAGGGCGACTTCGCGCCGCCCAAGATCAAGGGCAAGGACGGCAGCGACGCGGCCGAAAAGGACGGCAGCAGCACCACCAGCGATGGGGCGGGTGATCAGGCCGAGCTCGGCAGCTTGGTGGCGCATCTGCGCACGCGCTTCCAAGAACAGCTCAAAGAAGTGCGGCTCTCAAACCGCCTTGAAGGCAGCCCCTGCGTGTTGGTCAGCGACGAGGGCGATATCGGCCCGCACATGGAGCAGATCCTGTTGCGGGCGGGGCGCAAGGTGCAGGTTCAGAAGCCGATCCTCGAGATCAACCCCAAGAACTCGCTGGTCAAGGCGCTGGGGCATCTGCTCGCGACGCGGCCGGGTAGCGACGATGTCGCGACGTACAGTGATCTCATCCTCGATCTGGCTTACCTCGCGCAAGGGGCTGTGCCGCGGCCGGGTTCGACGCTCTCGGCGCTGGGGCGCGTGCTGGAGCGCGATCTGCGCACTGTCGCTGGCAGCGCCAGCTAGGGGCGGCCTGGCTAGCCCAGGCGGTGCTTCTTGATGTAGTCGAGCACGTCGTTGTATTGCCCGGACTCGTTGGCGTAGGTCGCGAAGTTGCGGGCCGTCGAAAACCACTCCAGCGTCGAGGGCCGGACGCGCTTTACCGCCGCCAGCAGATCAGCCATCGCCAACGGCCGCACGCTCCCGGATTTCATCGACTGCTCTAGGGCCACCTCGGTAGCCGCTTCGACGACGTGCTCGACGTCGGCCCCCGAGTAGAGCTCTGTCTGACGAGCCAGTTCGATGATGTCGATGTCTCGGCAGGGCTTGTTCTTGAGCTTGAGCTTGAAGATCTCGACGCGCGCCTTGAGATCGGGGGGCGGGACGAAGAGCACATCCGCGAAGCGGCCGGGACGACGGAAGGCGGGATCGACATCCCAGGGGGCGTTAGTCGCCCCCATGACCAGGACCGCGTCTTTTTCCGTCGAGCCGATCCCGTCCATGTCGGCCAGGAACTGCGCCACCAGCATGCGGTAATGATCGTGACGACTGGCCGAACGGCGTCCGCCCAGAGCATCAACCTCGTCGAAAAACAGAATCGAGGGGGCTTGCTGCCGCGCCGTCACAAAGAGGCCGTGCAGCTTCTTTTCCGACTGCCCGAACCACATATCGAGCACGTCTTCGATGCCCACCGCCATGAAGCGGACGCCTGCTTCGCCGGCGGTGGCCCGCGCCAGGAAGGGCTTGCCGCAGCCGGGCGGGCCATACATCAGGATGCCGCCCCCGACCTTCTTGCCGAAGGCCTTGTACAGATCGGGGCGCTTGAGCGGATGCAGCACGCGCAGGCGGACTTTTTCTTTCAGATCGTCCAGGCCGCCGACATCGGCAAACGTGATCTTGGGCTGCTCAACCTCGACAGAGTCGGCGGTTTCTTTGGGCTCGCCCGGGTCAGCTACGAGCCGCAAGCGCGAGCGGGGGTCGGCAGCGGCCCGCGCAATTTGATCGCGCAGCGTGGCATCCGCGACGGCGATGTCCAGGGCCACGGCTTTGTCGTACTGCTCGACGCCTTCTTTGTAGCGGCCTAGCTCGTACAGGCATCGCGCAGCGACGATCATCAGCTTGGCATCTGGGCTGGGGGCCCCTTGCGCGGTCTTAAGAGCGGCCTCGACTTCGCCGGCTTTCTCTTCGGCCTCAGCGAGCTGGCGGCGCAGCG